>DASYUQ010000177.1 GCA_036001065.1 Candidatus Methylomirabilota bacterium | reverse complement strand
CGCACCCACGTCCTCCTATAGAGACGCTGGCTGCGGTCGAACCATCTCCTGAACACCGCCCATGTTCGCGGCCATGTGCCGCTTTCACCTGCGAGCTTATTTCGGATCGGGGTTAGTATCAACAAGTTGGAACGGCACTAGCCTCCTGCGGCGGGCCGGGGGGCGCCGGGCACCCTGACTCGACCACGAGCCCGGCGTCCAGATATCGTCTTCGCCGTTCCCAACCTGGGCGCGAGCCGGGCTTCGGTCGGCGGGAACGGGTCTCGTCAGGCTGCCCGGCGCCCCCCGGCCCGGCGCGGCGGCTGAGTCACACATGCGAGTCTGACATCATGAACCTCGTTCCCCACGGCGAGCCGCCGGCCTACTTCACGTTCCCAGGTCTCAGCGCACTCGGTGTGCCTCACGCGACGACGACCCGCCACTGTCCCGGCGTGGCGCCCTGGTCGGAGAGCGCGTCACCGCTGCGGGGGGAGGCGGCGGCGGCGCTGGGGGCCGCCGGGCTCGACCTCGCCCGCTTGACCTGGGCGCGCCAGGTGCACGGCGCCGACCTCGCGCGGGCCGCGCCCAAGGGCGGCTTCGCCGGGATCGCGGACGTCCTGCTGAGCACCGAGCGCGGCGTTCCGCTCGCCATCTTCACCGCCGACTGCCTGGCCATCGCCCTCTGCGATCCCCCCGCCCGCGTGCTGGCGCTCGTCCATGTCGGCTGGCGGGGCACGGTGCGCGGCGCCGCCCAGGCGGCGGTGGAGGCGGTGCGCGGCGCCGGCGCCAGGGTCGAGCGCCTGCGGGTGGCCATCGCGCCGTCCATCGGGCCCTGCTGCTACGAGGTCGACGAGCCGGTGATCGCGCAGTTCTCGTCGGCGTATCCGTCGCTATGGGAGCGCTGGGTGAGATCCGTACGCGCCGGCCACTGGATGCTCGATCTCTGGACGGCGAACGAGGAGCTGCTGCGGCGCGCCGGCGTGGCCGCCGAGCGGATCGAAAACCCGCGCCTCTGCACCGCCTGCCATCCCCAGGTGCTCTTCTCGTACCGGAGGGGCAATCGCGGTCGGCTGGTCACCCTCGCGGCGCTGCCCTGACGGGGATGCTAGAATCGCGGCCATGGACGACATCCGCACAAATCTGGAATCCGTGCGCGAGCGGATCGCGCGGGCGGCCGAGCGCGCGGGGCGCCGGGCGGAGGACGTGCTGCTCGTCGGCGTCTCCAAGACGGTAGACGCCGAACGGATCCGGCGCGCCGTGGCGGCCGGGCTGCCCGCGCTGGGCGAGAACCGCGTCCAGGAGGCCCGAGAGAAGGTCGCGGTCCTCGGCCGTCCCGTGCCCTGGCACCTGGTGGGTCATCTGCAGACCAACAAGGTGCGGGACGCGCTCGAGCTGTTCGATCTCATCCACGCGCTCGACCGCCTCGAGCTGGCCCGCGAGTGCGACCGCCGCGCGCGAGCCCGCGGCCGCCCGGTGGAGACGCTGGTGCAGGTCAACGTGGCGGGCGAGGCCTCCAAGGGTGGCTTCGATCCCGACGGAGTAGGGGAGGCGCTGGAGGCGATCGCGGCGCTCGAGTACGTGAGGGTCCGCGGGCTCATGACCATTCCGCCCGCGGTCGAGCGGGCAGAGCAAGCGCGTCCCTGGTTCCGCGCCCTGGCCGCGCTGGGCAAGCGCCACGGGCTCGGCGAGCTGTCGATGGGGATGAGCGCGGACTTCGAGGCGGCGATCGAGGAGGGCGCGACGATGGTGCGGGTGGGCACGGCGATCTTCGGCCCCCGCCCCGTGAAGGAGGCACGCCAGTCGCCATGAGCCATCGTGTGTCCGTCCGAGTCGGGTTTCGAGCGCCGGCTTTGCCGGCGCAATCGGTCCTGGGGGAGGCCTCGGAGGGGGCCGTAACGTCCGCCCCCTCCGACATATGAGCCTCAAGGGCAAGAAGGTCGGCTTCATCGGCGCCGGCAACATGGGCGAGGCCCTCATCAAAGGGCTGGTCACCGCCAACGTGGTGCCGGCGGAGGCGATCTGGGCCAGCGACGTCCGCCTGGAGCGTCTCAAGGAGCTGGACCGCCAGTACGGTATCCAGCTGGCGCCGAACAACGGCGAGCTGGTCCGGCAGGCAGACGTGGTCATCATGGCGGTCAAGCCCCAGATCATGACGCCGGTGCTGCGCGAGATCGCGCCGGTCCTGATCAAGACGAAGCTGATGATCTCGATCGCCGCCGGCGTGTCGACGGCGAAGATCCGGGCCGTCTTCGGCAAGGACGTGCGGCTCATCCGGGTCATGCCCAACACGCCGGCGCTGGTGCTGGAGGGCGTGACGGCGATCGCCAAGGCCGAGGGACTCGAGCCCGACGACCTCGACACGGCCGGCGAAATCTTCAGCGCCGTCGGCCGCGTGGTCGTGCTGGAGGAGGAACTGTTGGACGCGGTGACGGGGCTCTCGGGCTCCGGCCCCGCCTACGTGGCCCTCGTGATCGAGTCCCTGGCCGACGGCGGGGTCCGGATGGGGCTGGACCGGATCACGGCGATGACGCTGGCGACCCAGACCGTCCTCGGCGCCGCCAAGCTGCTCCTGGACACCGGAATGCACCCCGGCGCGTTGAAAGACATGGTCAGCTCGCCCGGCGGCACCTCGATCGCCGGCATCGCGGCCCTGGAGGAAGGCGGCATCCGGACGACGTTCATCAAGGCCGTCGAGCGGGCCACCCTCCGCTCGAAGGAGCTGGGGCAGGGGCCGGCCTGATGTTCTTCTTCGCGTACCTCGTGACCGCGCTGGCCAACATCCTCAACCTCGTGCTGGTGGCCTACATGTGGATCATCATCGCGCAGGCGATCATCTCGTGGGTGAGCCCGGACCCCTACAACCCCATCGTGCGCTTCCTCCATCGCGTGACGGAGCCGGTGCTGCGTCCGGTGCGGGAACGCCTGCCGACCCTGGCGATGGGGCTCGACCTCTCGCCCATGGTCGTCGTGCTCGCGCTCTACTTCCTCAGAGAGTTCCTCGTGCCGGTTCTGTATCGAATCGCCACGGAGATCGGCTGAGAGATCGGGAGGTCGCGATGCGTTTGAGTCCCCTCGATATCCGGCAGCAGCAGTTCACCGTACGGATGTTCCGTGGCCTCGACGTCAACGAAGTCGAAGCCTTCCTGGAGGACGTCGCCGAGGACTACGAGGCGGTGCTGAAGGACAATGCGCTACTCAAGGAGCAGCTGACGGCGCTGGAGGAGCGGACCCGCGGACTCGCCGACCGGGAGAAGGCGCTCCAGGACACGCTGCTGACGACGCAGAGGTTGGCCGAGGAGATGAAGGAGGCGGCCCGCCGCGAGGGGCAGCTCATCGTGCGCGAGGCGGAGCTGCGCGGCGAGAAGCTGGTGGAGGAGGTGCGCGCCGAGGAGGCCCAGCTCCGGAGCGAGATCAAGGGGCTCAAGCGGACCCAGCGCCAGCTCGTGGAAGACCTGCGGGCCACCCTCGATCGCTACCAGCGCCTTCTGGCGGCGGACCGGCCGGAAGACTCCGGCGATGCCCCCGGGCCCCAGTGAGGGGGCCCTCGTGCGGGTGCGCGTCCAGCCGCGCGCCTCGCGCAACGAGATCGTCGGCTGGCGGGAGGACGTGCTGAGTGTGCGCGTCACCGCGCCGCCCGTGAACGGGCGGGCCAACGCGGCGGTCGCCGCCCTGCTGGCCGCGGCGCTGGGCGTCCGGCCCTCGGCCGTGACGATCGTTCGTGGCGCGAAGGGGCGGGAGAAGGTCGTGAGCGTGGCGGGCCTGAGCCGCCACGCGATTCAGGCGCATCTTGGGAAACTGGGAGGAGAGCGATGACCAGACGATTGATCGCCGCGTCGTTGATCTTCGGCGCCCTGGTGACGCTCGCCGTGATGCCGGCCGCCGCCGAGCACAAGACCGCTGAGTCCAAGCGGTCCATCGATCTGAACGTCGATCTGGGGGTCGACCGAGAGGGCTTTCGTCTCGGGGGCCAACTGTTCGGGCTGGAGGGCGTATACGGCGCCTGGCTGAACGGTCAGTTCGGCAAACGCGGCCTCACGCTCGATGGACGGGTGCAGGATCCTGCCAGCGCCTTCAACTTCAAGCTCAACGCCGAGATCGCCGAGTGGCTGCTGCGGTTCTTCCCGGGCGACCCGTTCTAGCGCCGTGGCGATGATCAGGCCCGTCCGCTGGGCGGGGGACCGGCTCCTTCTCCTCGACCAGACGCGCCTGCCGCGTGAGGAGGTCGAGCGCGAGTGCGCGCGCTGGGAGGACGTGGCGGAGGCGATCCGCACGCTGGTCGTGCGGGGCGCGCCGGCCATCGGCGTGACGGCCGCCTTCGGCGTCGCGCTGGCGGCGCGCCGGAGTCCGGCCACCACCTTCGATGAACTCCTGGCCGACCTCGAAGTCGCCATCAAGGGGTTGGCGGCGACGCGCCCGACGGCGGTCAACCTCTTCTGGGCCCTCGAGCGGATGCGTCGGGCGGCGCTGGCCGCGCGGGACCTGCCGCTGGCCGACATGCGCGCGCGCCTCGTCGCCGAGGCCCAGGCGATCCTGGACGAGGACGTCGCCGCCAACCGCGCGATGGGCGATCACGGCGCCGCCCTGGTGCCGCCCGGCGCCAGGATTCTCACGCATTGCAATGCCGGCGCCCTGGCCACGGCCGGCTACGGCACGGCGCTCGGCGTCGTGCGCTCGGCGCACGCCCAGAGCAAGGTGGCGCTCCTCTGGGTGGACGAGACGCGCCCCGTCATGCAGGGCTCGCGCCTGACCGCCTGGGAGTGTGTCCGCGAGGGGATCCCGCACCGTCTCGTCGCCGACGCCGTGGCCGGCTCGCTGATGGCGCGGGGCGAGGTGGATCTGGTCCTCACCGGCGCCGACCGCGTCGCCGCCAACGGGGACACCGCGAACAAGATCGGCACCTACGCGCTGGCCGTGCTGGCCCGGCACCACGGCGTGCCCTTCTACGTCGCGGCGCCGTTCTCGACGATCGACCCCTCGCTGCCTTCGGGCCAGGAAATTCCCATCGAGGAGCGGGACCCTGCCGAGGTGCGCCGTGTCGGCGCGCAGCCCACCGCGCCGGAGGCTACGCCGGTGTACAATCCGGCCTTCGACGTCACGCCCGCCGGGCTCATCACCGCGATCATCACCGAGCGCGGGGTCTTCCGGCCGCCCTATCGCTTCTCCACGTGAGCCCGTCGTCATGGCGGCGAACCCCGACCTCCCGGCCGCGCGGCACTTCCACGACCAGACGATCCACACGCCCTCCTCGGTGCGGGCGAGCGGCCACGCGCTCGACTGGGACATCAAGCCCTTCCCGTTCAAGGTGTACACGAACCTGGCGCCGATTCCGCTGCCGCGGACGTTCGATCTCCCCGCCGCGGACACGCTCGGGGCGCTGGCGCCCGGCGCCTTTCCCCCGACGCCGCGCCTGACGCTCGAGCACCTCTCCGCGCTCCTCTACCTGTCGGCCGGCGTCACCAAGAAGAAGACCTACCCGGGCGGCGGCGAGGTACTCTTCCGCGCCGCGCCCTCGACGGGTGCCCTCTATCAGACCGAGGTGTACGTCGCGGTCGGGGCCGTGGACGGCCTCGAGCCCGGGCTCTACCACTTCTGCGCGGGCGACTTCGCCCTCCGCCGCCTGCGGGAAGGCGACGTGCGCGCGGCGCTGGCGGAGGCCGCCGCTGACCCCTCACTGGCCCGACGCGCCGCCACCGTCGCGCTCACGGGCATCTACTGGCGGAACACCTGGAAGTACCAGGCCCGCGGCTTCCGCCACCTCTACTGGGACTCGGGCACGATGCTCGCGAACCTCACCGCCGTCGCCAACGCGCTGGGGTGGGCGCCCCGCCTTCTCACGGGCTTCGTGGACGCCGACGTCAACCGACTGCTCGGCGTCGACCCCGACCGCGAAGCCGCGCTGGAGCTGGTCGCGGTGGGCCCCGAGGGCGGGCCGGCGGCGCCGGCCGGCGCGCTCCCGGCGATCAGTCACGAGGCGCTGCCGCTCTCGTCGCGCGAGGTGGATTACCCGTCGCTCCGGCAGATGCAACAGGCATCCATGCTGCCGAGCGCCGCCGCCGTGCGCGCCTGGCGTGAGAGCGCGCCGCCCGCGCCCCGGAAGCCGCGGCGGTCCCTCCTGCCGCTGCCCCCGGCGCGCGCGGAGGCCGGACGCCCGCTCGGCGAGACGATCCAGCACCGCGGCTCCGCGCGGCGCTTCAGCGAGGCCTCGCTCACGGCCGCGGAACTGGCGACCACGCTGTGGTGGGCGACCCGGTGGGTCGATGCCGACGTGCCCCCCGGTCTCGTCGATCCCTACCTCGTCATCAACGCCGTCGACGACGTGGAGCCCGGCGCCTATCGCTACTGGCCCGAGGAGCATGCGCTCGAGGTCATCTCCACCGGCAACTTCCGCGCGGACTCCGCCTACCTCTGCCTGGAGCAGGCGCTGGGCGGCGACGCCGCGGCGGTGATCTACTTCCTGGCGCCGCTCGACGCGCTCCTCGCATCGTTCGGCGACCGCGGCTATCGTCTCGTCAATCTCCAGGCCGGCTTGATCGGCGGGCGCGCCTACCTGGCCGCCTACGGCCAGCGCTTCGGCGCCTCGGGGCTCACCTTCTACGACCACAAGGTGGTCGAGTTCCTCTCCCCCCACGCAGCCGGCCTCGACGCCATCTTCGTCACCGCCCTGGGCCGCGCGGTCCGACCGCCGTGGTAAAGTCAACGACGTGATCTCTCCCAGGAGGCCCGTCGGATGAAGAAGTACCAGCTGATGGCCCCGGGGCCCACCCCGGTCCCGAGCCAGGTGCTCCTGGCGATGGCGCAGCCGATGATCCACCACCGCACCCCGGAGTACGAGGCGCTGTTCATCGAGGTGCGGGGCGGGCTCAAGGCCCTCGTCCAGACCGCCCAGGACGTGATCCCGCTGGCGTGCTCGGGCACCGGCGCGATGGAGGCCGCGGTCGTCAACACGCTCTCCGCCGGCGACACGGTGGCCGTCGTCAGCGCCGGCAAGTTCGGCGAGCGCTGGATGGAGATCGCCAAGACCTACGGCATGAACATCGTCGAGCTCCGCGCGCCCTTCGGCGACACCGTCTCCGCCGCCCGCCTCGCCGAGGCGCTCCGCGCGCGCCCCGAGATCAAGGCGGTGCTCGCCCAGCACAGCGAGTCCTCCACGGGCGTGCTGCACGACGTGCGTGGCTACGCGGAGGCGACCCGGGGCACGGACGCGCTCCTCATCGTGGACGCCGTCTCGAGCCTCGGCATCGCGGATCTGCCCATGGACGCCTGGGGGGTGGACGTGGTCGTGGCCGGCTCCCAGAAGGGCCTCATGCTGCCGCCCGGTCTCGCCTTCTGCGCGCTGAGCGAGAGGGCCTGGGCGCGGGTGGCCACCTCGCGGCTCCCGAAGTATTACTTCAACCTCACCGAGGAGCGGAAGTGGCTCGTCAAGAACGAGCCCCGCTACACGCCGCCCGTGAGCATCGTGGTCGGGCTGCGCGAGGCGCTGCGCATGCTGCAGGCGGAGGGGCTCACCAACGTCTTCAAGCGCCACGACCGCCTGGCTCGGGCCACCCGGGCCGGCGTGGAGGCGCTCGGGCTGCCGCTTTTCCCCAGGGCGACGCCGACCCCGGCGCTGACCGCGGTGCTCTCGCCGCCCGGAATCGACAGTGAGAAGATCGTGGCGGCCTATGCCCAGGCGCACAACATCACCATCGCCGGCGGGCAGGGGGAGATGAAGGGCAAGCTCTTCCGCATCGGCCACATGGGCTATGCGGCCGAGTTCGACGTCATCGTCGCGCTGTCGGCCCTCGAGCAGGTGCTCGCCGACCTCGGCGTGCCGGTGGACTTCGGCGCC
>DASYUQ010000176.1 GCA_036001065.1 Candidatus Methylomirabilota bacterium | reverse complement strand
ATGGGCGGTGTTCAGGAGATGGTTCGACCGCAGCCAGCGTCTCTATAGGAGGACGTGGGTGCGCACGTACCCACGCTGGCCACGGCCGCTACCGACGCCGCGTTTCCGCACATTCCTCGCCAAAAGAATTTCGGATCGGGGTATATTCAACCACTCCTGCGTGAGGGGGACCCCGCCCATGACAGCCGAGCCCAGCATCACCGGTCGCGAGCACTGGACCAAGAAGGGACCCATTCGTCTGTTCCTCTGGGAGAAGGCGGCGGGCACATCGCCCGGCCCCCTCGGCACCATTCTCTTCGTCCACGGATCGTCCATGGGCTCTCAGCCCACCTTCGACCTCCAGGTCCCCGGCCGGTCGGACTCCTCGGCCATGGACCACTTCGCGCGCCTCGGGTACGACACGTGGTGCGTGGACATGGAAGGCTATGGCCGCTCGGACAAGCACCGCGATATCAACTCGGACATCGCCACCGGCGCCGACGACCTCGAGGCCGCCACGGAGTACATCGCCCGGACCCGCGGGGTCGAGTCCTTCCTTATATATGGCGTCTCCTCAGGCGCGCTCCGAGCCGCTCTCTTCGCCCAGCGCCACCCCGAGCGCGTCCGGCGCCTGGCCCTCGATGCGTTCGTCTGGACGGGGCGGGGGAGTCCCACGCTGGCCGAGCGCCGGAAGCGGCTGCCCGAATTCCAGAGCCGGAACCGGCGGCCCATCGACCGGGCGTTCGTGCGGAGCATCTTCACCCGCGACCATCCCGGGACGGCCGACGACGAGGTGATCGAGGCGTTCGCCGACGCGATCCTGGCCCTGGACGACTCGGTGCCCACCGGCACCTACGTGGACATGTGCGCGCATCTCCCCGTCGTCGACCCCGCGCGGATCACCGCCCCCACCCTCATCATGCGCGGCCAGTACGACGGCATCACGAGCCTCGAGGACCTCGTCGAGTTCTTTGCGCGGCTGCCCAACCCCGACAAGCAGTTCGCCGTCATGCCCGGCATCGCGCATGCCAGCTTCCACCAGAAGAACTTCCGGATCCCCTACCACATCCTCGGGAGCTTCTTCAGCCAGCCCGCCCCGATCTACCGGGGCGCGTGAGGGAGGACCGCGTGAACTGGGCCCCCACCGTCGCCTGCCTCGTCCTGCTCCTGTCGGCCGCGCCCGCGCTCGCCCAGACGGCGGCCTTCACCCCCGATACGGTCGACAAGGCCGCCGCCCGGAAGGAAGGCGCGGTCACGTGGTACACGTCGACGCCCGTCGAGACCGCCCAGAAGATCGCCAACCTCTTCCAGGCAGAGACGGGCATCAAGGTGGAGCTCTTCCGCTCCGGCGGCTCGGCGGTCCTCCGACGGTTCATGCAGGAGATCGATGCCCGGCGGGTGATCGCCGACGTCCTGACCGTCTCGGACCCCGCCGGCGTCAGCGCCCTGATCAAGCGCGACATGCTCGTGGCCTTCCGGCCCCGGAATTTCGACAAGATCCCCGCCGAGGTGAAGGACCCCAAGGGCTACCACATCGCCCAGCGGCTGAACCTGGCCGGCATCATCGCGCGCGCCGACAAGGGCCTCGAGCTGCCCCGGAACTGGACCGATCTGACCGCTCCGAAATACAAGGGGCAGATGGTGATGCCCGACCCATCTTATACGGCGATCCAGCTCATGGTGGTGGGGACGCTGTCGCGGAAGTACGGCTGGGAGTTCTATCAGAAGCTCCGGGCCAACGAGATCATGATCGTCCAGGGCCACCAGCAGGTCTCGGAAACCCTCACCCGCGGTGAGCGGCTGATCGCGGCGGAAGGGGCGGACCAGTACGCGTGGAACGATCGGAAGGCGGGGCACAAGGTGCAGACCATCTTCCCGACCGACGGCGCGTTCGCCGTCGCCGCGCCCACCGCCGTCATCAAGGGCTCGTCCCACCCCAATGCCGCCAAGGCGCTGGCCGAGTTCATGATCGGCGACACCGTGCAGAAGCTCTTCCCCGGCGAGGGAATCTACGCCGCCCGCTCCGACGTCGAGGCCCCGCCCGGCAACCTCCCCCTCTCGCAGATCAAACTCCTGAGCGTGGACTACGACTACATCGAGAAGGAGGCCAAGAACCTCAAGACGCGGTTCAACGAGATCTTCCAGTAGCTCACCCGAATTGTGAACGGGGTGCTGCGCCCGAGGGGGCCAGGGCGGCGGCCCGCCTCCGCTGCCAGAAGTAGATCGCCGCGAAGATCGCGATGGCCACCGACATCGTCGGTCCCGAGGGGATGAACGCCAGCACGGTGGCCAGCGCGAAGAGCACGAACTCCACGAGCGTCATCCTCACCACGAAAAAGGCGGTGCTCAAGATCGAGAACAGCACGATCCCCACGGTCGCCGAGAAGACGGCCCAGAAATTCTGGGCCGGCGTTCCCGTCAGCAGAATATGGGTGTAGGCGAACAGCACCGGCATGAGGTAGATGATCTTTGCGAACCGGAAGCAGCTCCACCCCGTCTTCATCGGGTCGGCCCCGGCAATGGCCGCGGCGGCGAACGGGCCCAGCGCGACCGGTGGGGTGATGTTCGCGTCCAGGCTCAGCCAGAGAACGATCAGGTGGGCGGTCAGCACCGGCAGCCCCAGATCGATCAGGCCGGGGACGACCACGACGGCCACCATGAGGTAGGTGGCGGTGATGGGCAGGGCCAGACCCAGCACGAGGGTGGCGACGGCGATCAGCAGCAGGGTGAGAGGGACATTCTGGCCCGCCAGCTCCACCATGATGTACGAGAACCTGATCCCGATCCCCGTGAGGGCCAGGACGCCGATGAGGACGCCGACGGCTCCGGTCAGGGCGGCCACGAAGAGGCTGGCCTTCCCGCCTTCCACCAGCGCGTGCCAGATCCGGGCCGGACCCAGCCGCGTGCCGGGCGCCAGCCAGCTCAGCACGATCGCTGTCGCAATCCCAAACACCGCCGAACTTCCGGGTGCCCATCCCATGATCAGCGCGCCCATCAGGACGACGATGGGGATGAAGAAGTACCAGCCGCGTTTCATGACCTGGCCGAACCGCGGCAGCTCGTCCGACCGGAGGCCGCGCAAGCCGAGCTTCCTCGACTCGAAGTAGACCATGATGGCCACGGAGAGATAGAAGAGGATTCCCGGGATCGCCGCGACCTTGATGATCTCGAGATACGAGATTCCGGTCATCTCCGCCATGATGAACGCCCCGGCGCCCATGACCGGGGGCATGATCATGGCCCCGGTGGAGGCCGCGCCCTCCACGGCGGCGGCGATGTGCGGCGGGAAGCCGGTCCGCTTCATGAGCGGGATCGTGACCGTCCCCGTGGTCACGGTCTCGGCGATCGGGCTGCCGCTGACGGTGCCCATGAAGAGGCTGGAGATGACGGCGGCCTGGGCCGGCCCGCCCGCGATCCGCCCGAGGGCCGCCAGGGACAGGTCCACGAAGAACCGCGCGACGCCGGCCACCTCCATGAAGGCGCCGAACACGACGAAGGGAATGATGAAGCCGGCGACGACGTCGGCCATCACCCCGAAGATCCCGTCGGAGCTCAGATAGACGAACTCGACGATCCGCCGGGGCGTGAAGCCGCGGTGGCCGATGATGAACGGGAGGTACGAGCCGAACAGGGCGTAGGCGATGGGCACCACGGCGCACAGGGCCATGCCCCAACCGAGGACGCGCCGGGCGGCCTCGATGGACACCAGCGTCAGCACGACGCCCATCCAGACGTCGAGGGCGGTGTAGGCGCCCGCGCGGTAGGCGACGTTCTCGTGCTCGACGATCCAGTAGCCGATGCTGACCACCGTGGCCACGACGAGCAGGAGATCGGCGACGGTCGGGCGGTCGTGGCGGCTCTTCCGCCACGCCCGGTAGAGCAGCAACGGCAGCACCAGGCTGTAGAGCACCGCGATGCCGCGGAAATACTGGAGCGGCACCACGCCGAACGAGGTCGCCCACAAGTAGTAGAGCGACACGCCGCCCAGCATGAGCTGGGCGGCCGTGTTCCAGGCCCCCGTCAGGGGACGGGCCTGCGGGATCTCGTCGGCCATTCACGCGGTCTCAGTCACCGCGCGCGGATGCCTTCGGGGATGGTCACCCCCGCCGACTTCCAGTGCTCCTCCGCCCCCTTGTGGAGGGGAATGGTGATCCCCTGCAGCGCCGTTCGCGGGACCATGTCCTTGGAGCCCGCGTGCACCTTCATCATGTACGCGTTCCCCTCGGGGCCGTAGACCGCCGCCGTCATCTTCTGCACGAGGGCCGGCGAGAAGTCCTTGTTCGCGATCCAGAGGGCGGGGACGCCCACCGTGTGGGCCTCCTCGGTGATGCCGCGGTAGGAGCCCGGTACGAACGTGTACTTCGCGAAGTAGGGGTACTGTTTGAAGAAGTCGGTCTTCGCCAGCGCCGTATAGGTGTCGAGTGCCCGTACCGGCTTCTTCGTCGCGGCCTCCGTCGTCACCCGGTCGGGCGCGGGGCCGCCCCAGAAGTAGGCGTCGGCCTTGCCTTCGCTCATGGCCTCTCCGGCGGCGGCGCCGAGGAGCGGGACGCGTGTGATCTTGTCCCACATGTTGAGCGACCGGAAGATCCGCTCGGCAGTGGCGAACGTGCCCGAGCCGGGGTTACCGACGGCGACCCGCTTGCCCGCCAGGTCCTCGACGGTCTTGATGTTGCTGTCGGCGTACGTGATCAGGTGCCCCACGCCCATGAAGACCAGCCCGACGGCCCGGAGGTTGGTCAGGGGCTTGCCCTGGAACTTCTCCAGGCCGTGGAAGGCTTCGTGGACGTCCGAGGAAAAGGAGATCCCGATCTCGCCGTCGCCGGCGTTGATCCGGCGCGGGTTTTCGACGGAGCCGGCCGTGGCCGCCACGGAGACGTTGAGGTTGGGAACGGCTCTCGACAGATGCGTGCCGATGCCCGTGGCGAAGATACCGAACACTCCGGCGGGAGGACCGCCCAGCATGGTAACCCGCTCGACCTGCTGAGCCTGGGCGGGGAACGTCGCCAGAGAGATCCAGACGCCGGCCAGAAAGATGATGGCTGCTTTCATGAGGAGGCTCCTTTCCTCGGCTTCTCGACGGTGGGAGGAGGCCATCGACTCGACCGCCCAGGATAGTAGACAAGCGCCGGGCCCGGGGCAAGCACCGCGAATCAGACTGTCAGGCTACAATAGCGCCCTCCCGGCCGAGGCCGGGTATCCGTAGCGGAGGAGGACGGCGATGGCGCGAGTGCTGGGTGCGGCGATAGTGGTGCTCCTGGTCCTGGCCGCGAGCGTGGGGGCGCAGGAGCCCTATCCCACCCGCCCGATCACGATCGTGGTCGCGTTTCCGCCGGGGGGGCTGGCCGACCTCACGGCGCGCCCGCTGGCGGCGGCGCTCGAGCGCATCCTCAAGCAGCCTGTCGTCGTCACCAACAAGCCGGGGGCGGCCGGCGCCGTCGGCAACCAGTACGTGGCGACGAGCAAGCCCGACGGCTACACCCTGCTCATGGCCCTGGTGAGCGTCTCCACCTTGCCGGAGGTCGACAAGCTGTTCGGTCGGCCGCATAACTACACGATCGACCAGTTCGTGGGCATCGCCCGCATCAACGCCGAGCCCTCGGTGATCACCGTCCGCGGGGACGCTCCCTGGAAGAGTCTTCAAGATGTCGTCGAGGACGCCAAGCGGCGCCCCGGCCAGATCGTGCACACCTCGTCGGGCCTCTACGGCGCCTCGCACGTGCCCTTCGCCATGTTCTTGCAATCGGCGGGCATCACCATGCGGCATCTTCCCACCACCGGGGGAGGGCCGATGATGAACGCGCTGCTGGGTGGCCACGCCGAGATCGTCGCCAGCGTTCCCACGCTGGTCGCCCCGCACCTGCCGGCGGGCAAGGTGCGGCTGCTCGGTCACACCGGTCTCGGGCGCCTCCCCGCGTTCCCCGAGGTGCCTTCGCTGAAGGAGCTGGGCTACGCCGTCGAGTACGCCGCCTGGGCCGGGCTGGTGGCGCCCAGGGCGACGCCGCCGCACATCCTGAGAATCGTGGGCGACGCCGTGCGCAAGGCGGTCAAGGAGCCGGAGGTCGTCACCGCGAGCCAGAAGCTTCAGACGCCGATCGCCTACCAGGACGCCGAGGAGTTCAACGCCTGGTGGCGCAAGGACGCCGAGAAGCTGGCGGCCGTCATCAAGAAGATCGGCAAGGTCGAAGGCTCGAACTAGTGCCGTTCCAACTATTCGCGCCTAGTGCCGTTCCAACTATTCGCGCCTAGGAAGGCACCGTGTACGTCGTTCGTGGACAGATTTAGTATCAACAAGTTGGAACGGCACTAGCCATGGCCGAGCACGCCGGCCAGGTGGTCCGCCGCCGGGAAGACCCGCGCCTGCTGACCGGCGCCGGACAGTTCATCGACGATGTGAGGTTTCCCGACTGCGTCCACGTGGCCATCGTCAGATCGCCCCACGCCCACGCCCGCATCCTGGCGATCGACACCGGGGCGGCGGCGAAAGCGAGCGGGGTGGTGGTGGTGGTGACGGGACCGGATCTCGGCGGCGCCAACGCCCCCATTCCGGTCTTCAACGAGCATCCGGGTCTGCCGCGGCCGTGCGGGATCGCGCCGCTGGCGACCGAGCGCGTGCGCTTCGTCGGCGAGCCGGTGGCGGCGGTGGCCGCGACCGATCGTTACCTGGCCGCCGATGCGCTCGAGCTGGTCGCCGTCGAGTACGAGCCGCTGCCCGCCGTCGCCGACGTCGAGGCCGCGGCGGCCCCCGGCGCCCCGCTGGTGCACGAGGCCCTCGGCACGAACGTCGCCGCCGAGTGGCGCCAGCAGGTCGGCGACCCCGACGCGGCCTTCCGCGACGCCCCGGTGGTGGTGCGAACAAAGCTCCGGCTCGCCCGCGGCGGCGCCCAGCCGCTGGAGACGCGGGGGCTCGTCGCGCGGTGGGAGGACGGCCGGCTCACCGTGTGGGCGGCCATTCAGATGGTCCACCGGCATCGCCGCTTCATCGCCCGCCAGCTCGGCCTGCCCGAGGAGCAGCTCCGCGTGATCGCGCCGGCGGACGTCGGCGGCGGCTTCGGCACCAAGGGGCAGTTCTACCCCGAGGACATCCTGGTGCCGGCGCTGGCGCGGCTCCTCGGCCGGACGGTGAAGTGGGTGGAGGACCGCCGCGAGCATCTGGTGGGCTCCTGGGTGGAGCGCGAGCAGGTGCACGAGCTCGAGATCGCCGCGACGCGCGAGGGCCGGCTGCTCGCGCTCCGCGACCGGTTCCTGCACGAGCTCGGAGCCTACACGGTCTCGGGGCTCAACCTGCCGCAGAACACCATGATCCACTCGCTCGGGACCTACCGCGTGCCGCACGTGGACCTCACGCTCCGGGGCGTGCTCACCCACACGACGCCGGTCGGGGCGTACCGGGGCGCCGGCCGGCCGCAGGGCGCCTTCGTCGCCGAGCGCGCCGTCGATGCCCTGGCCCGCGAGCTCGGGATGGACCCCGTCGAGGTTCGGCGGCGCAACCTGGTCCCGCCCGACGCCCATCCATATGACACCGGGCTCACGACGGCGGGGCGCGGCCCCGTCGTCTACGACAGCGGCGACTTCCCCCGCTGCATGGACGCGGCCCTGGCGGCGCTCGATCTCCCCGCCGTGCGGCGCGAGCAGCAGCGGCTCCGGCAGGAGGGCCGCTGGCTCGGCGTCGGGGTCGTCAACTACATCGAGGCGACGGCGACGGCGCCGCTCGAGAGCGTGGCGGTGCGCGTGGGGCCGGACGGCCGCGTCACCGTCGTCACCGGCGCCTCGCCGCAGGGCCAGGGCCACGTGACGATGCTCTCGCAGGTGGTCGGCGAGCGGCTCGGCGTCGATCCTGAGACGATCGACGTCCTCACCGGTGACACGAGCCTGATCCCGACCGGGGGCGGCACCTTCGGCAGCCGCACCACGGCCCTCGCGGGCAGCGCCGCGCTGCTCGCCTCGCGCGTGGTGCGCGACAAGGCGCGGCGGATCGCGGCGCATCTCCTCGAGGCCGGGCCCGAAGACGTCGTGGGCGCCGCCGGGCGCTTCTCGGTGAGGGGCTTCCCGAGCCGGGCGATCGGCTGGGCCGAGGTGGCGGCGGCCGCGCACGACGGACGTGTACCCGGCGAGGCCCCGGGCCTCGAGGACATGCAGGTGTTCCAGGTCTCGCAGTCCACCTACGCCAACGGCACGCACACCGCGGTGATCGAGGTCGACTCCACGACCGGCGCGCTCCGGATCCTCCGCTGGGTCGTCGCCCACGACTGCGGCCGCGTGCTCAATCCTGGCCTCGTCGATGGCCAGATCCACGGCGGCGTGGTCCAGGGGCTGCCCGACGCGCTCAACGATCAGCTCGCCTACGACGGCGACGGCCAGCGCCTGACCTCCACGCTGATGGACTACACCCTGGCCACGGCGGCCGACGCGCCGCTCACGTTCGAGATCCACCATCTGGAGTCGCCGACGCCGCTCAATCCCCTCGGCGCCAAGGGCGCCGGTGAGGGCGGAATCATGCCGGTGCACCCGGTGATCGCCCAGGCGGTGGAGGACGCGCTGGCGCCCTTCGGCGCCCGGGTCACCCGAGTGCCGGTGACTCGCGCCGACATCTTCGCGATGGTGCAGGCACGCGGGAGGTAGGGGGTCAGGCCTCGATGGCGGAGACACGCCGGCACGCATGGGAAGACCTGATCGACGACGACATTCGCCGGATCTACGCGAACTACGGCGTGCGGATGGGACTACGGGAGCGCCCCGTCCTGCTGTGCGTGGACAACTACAACGCCGTCTTCGGCGACCGGCCCCAGCCGGTCCTCGAGGCGATTGACCGCTTTCCCAGCAGCTGCGGCGAGGCGGCCTGGGCGGCGATCGAGCCGACCCGGCGGCTGATGGCGGCGGCCCGCGAGGTCGGCATTCCCGTCGTCCACACGACCCGCGATGACTCCAGTGGGACGGCGGTCAGCTCGTTGCGATCGACGAAGCGCACGCGCTACGGGGCCGATCCCGCCTGGGGCCATGCGTTTTTCCCGCAGCTCGCGCCCGAACCGGGCGAGCTGGTGATCCGCAAGACCCGCGCCAGCGCCTTCTACGGCACCCCGCTCGAAGCCCACCTCGTCCAGAGGGGGGTGGACACCCTGATCGTCTGTGGCAACTCGACGAGCGGCTGCGTCCGGGCGACGGTGCTCGAAGGGTACATGCGCGGGTACGCCGTCGCCGTGGTCGAGGAGTGCGTCTTCGATCGTCACCTGCTCAGCCACAAGGTGAACCTCTTCGACATGAACGCCAAGTACGGCGATGTGATGTTCCTCGACGAGGTCCTCGACTACGTACTTCCACCGAGCGGCGGGGCTCAGCGCGACTTCCGCAAGAGCGGCCGGAGGTAGGGCCAGAGCCGGTCGGCGATGATCTGGTGTCCCGCCGCATTCGGGTGGAGTCCGTCGGGCTGGAGGAGGCGGGCGTCGGCGGCGACGTCCTCGAGGAGGAAGGGCATCAGAGCCACGCGGGTGCGCCGTGCGACCGCCGGGAAGGTCGCCGCGAACTCCCGCGTGTATTGGGGCCCGTAGTTGGGCGGCATCCGCATCCCTGCCAGCAGAACGCGCGCGCCGGAGGCGGTGAGGCGCGCGACGATGGCCTCGAGGTTGTCGCGCATCGCGGCCGGGCTCTGCCCACGCAAGCCGTCGTTGGCGCCGAGCGCCACGATGACGATCTCCGGCTCGGCCCGCAGCACCCAGTCCACGCGCCGGAGCCCGCCCGCGCTGGTGTCGCCGCTGACGCCGGCATTGACCACGCGGTAGTCGTAGCCCTCACGGCGGAGCCGCGCCTCCAGACGCGCGGGAAACGCCTCGGCAGCCGTCACGCCCAGTCCAGCGGTGAGACTGTCGCCGAGCACGGCGATCACCGGGGCGCCCTCGGCCAGGGCGCGCGGCGTGACGCCCAGCGCGGCCACCAGGAGCGCGGCGGTGAGCAGGCCAGTCACACGCGCAGTGTATTATGAGTCACTTGATGATTCAGGTCCGCGACCTCGTGATGCAACTCCCGAGCGGGGGACAGCGGCTCACGATTCTCGACGGGATCGCGCTCGACGTGCAGGCGGGCGAGGTCTGCGCGATCACCGGCCCGTCGGGCAGCGGGAAGTCGACCCTCCTGGGCCTCCTGGCCGGACTCGATCGTCCGACCGCGGGCTCGATCATGGTCGCGGGAGTCGAGCTGACGCGGCTCGGCGAGGACGACCTGGCCCGCTTCCGGCGGCAGACGCTGGGCTACGTGTTCCAGTCGTTCCATTTGATCCCGACGCTCACCGCGGCGGAGAATGTGGCGGTGCCGCTGGAGATCGCGGGCGTCGCGGACGCGCCCGCCCGAGCCCTCGAGCTCCTCGACGAAGTCGGGCTGGCCAGCCGAGCGCACCACTACCCGGTCCAGCTCTCGGGCGGCGAGCAGCAGCGCGCCGCGCTGGCCCGCGCCGTCGCGCTCCGCCCGAAGCTTCTCCTGGCGGACGAGCCGACCGGAAACCTGGACTCCGCGACCGGGGCCCAGATCATCGAGCGGCTCCTGGCGCTGAACCGCCAGCGCGGCTCCACGCTCGTCTTCGTGACCCACGACGAGGCGCTGGCACGCCATGCCGGGCGGATCGTCAAGCTTCGCGACGGCCGGGTCGTGAACGGACAGCCGTGACTCCGGCGTTCCCGGTGCGGATGGCCTGGCGCCAGACGCGGGGTGCCTGGCGTCATTTCGTCTTGTTCTTGGCCTGCATTGCGCTGGGGGTGGCCGCCCTCGTGTCGGTCGGTACCTTCGCCGCCAGCCTCGACCGCGGCCTGGCGCGCGAGGCCAAGGCGCTCACCGGCGGCGACCTCGAGCTCCGCTCGGCCCGTCCGCTCGACGTCCAGGCGCGAGAAGCGCTCGACCGCCTGCGCGCGGCGGGCGCCCGGACCGCGGCCGTGCGCGAGCTCGCGGCGATGGCGAGGAACCCCACCCGCGGCACGACTCTGCTGGTCGAGCTCAAGGCCGTGGACGCCGCCTACCCGCTGTACGGGCGCGTCGCGGTCGTGCCCGGCCGGCCACTGGGGGAGCTCCTCGGCGGCGGGCCGACGGCGCTCGTCGAAAGGTCACTCCTGGAGAGGCTCGGCCTGGCCGTCGGCGATCCGCTTCTGCTGGGGACGGCGCGCTTCACGATCGCGGGCGTGATCGAGCGGGAGCCCGACCGCGGGTCGAGCTTCGTGACGCTCGGTCCGCGCGTGATGATCGACGCCGGAGCACTCGAGTCCACCGGTCTCGTCGGGTACGGCAGCCGCGTCCGCTACCGGACGCTCGTGCGCCTTCCGGAGAGCGGACCGCCGCGCGCGGCGCCGGAAGCGCTGAAGCGCGCGATCGACGACCCATCGGTGCGCGTGACAGCGTTCGACGACGCCCAACCCGGTCTCCGCCGCTTCTTTTCCCAGCTCGCCACCTACCTGGGGCTGGTCGGGCTGGCCAGCCTCCTGGTCGGCGGCATCGGCGTCGCGTCGTCCGTCGCGATGTTCGTCCGGCGGGAGCTCGCGACAGTCGCCGTCCTCAAGTGCCTGGGCGCCGAGTCGCGGGCGGTGCTGGCCGCCTACGTCCTCCAGGTGCTGGCGCTCGGCGTGCTCGGTAGCCTCGCCGGCGCAGCGCTCGGCCTCCTGATGCAGCCGGCCCTCGCCCGGGCGCTCCAGCCGTTCGCGCCCTTCACCGTCGAGCCCGCCTGGGATGGGTGGACAGTCGGGCGCGGCCTCCTGATGGGAACGTTGACGGCGTTCCTGTGCACCCTCTGGCCGCTGCTGGCCGTCAGGGCCGTGCCGCCTTCGCTCATCCTCCGGCGGGACGTGGAAGCGGCGGCCTGGCGCGCGCCGCGGCCGTGGAGGGCGACGCTGCCAGTCGTCACCGGGCTCGCCGCGCTCGCGTTCTGGCAGGCGGGGTCGCTCAAGCTCGGTGCGATCTTTGTCGGGGCGGCCTTCGCCGCCCTCACGGTGCTGACGGGGCTCTCGCGGGGCCTCGTCCTCCTCGTGCGCTCCCTGCCGCCGGTCGGCTCCCCGGCCTGCCGGCAGGGGCTGGCCGGCCTGCGCCGACCGGGCGGGCATGCCGTGCGGGTGGTGGTCGCGCTCGGCACCGGCGTCATGCTCCTCGTCGCCCTTGCGCTCCTCGAAGCGAACCTCGGCCGCCAGATCGCGTTCGAGCAGAAGCGAGAGGCGCCATCGTTCTTCTTCGTCGACGTGCAGCCCGATCAGCGGGAGCCGTTCGGTCGTGTGGTCGCCGCCGCTAGCAACGGCGTGGCGTCGACCCTGACGCCGGTCGTCCGCGGGCGGCTGGCGGCCATCAACGGCGCGGCCGTCACCCGGGAGCTGATCGAGGCCAGGAAGGCCGCGGCGCCCGACACGGCCTGGTACTTCACGCGCGAGTACGTGCTGACCTTCGCCGCCGAGTCGCCGCCCGGAAGCGCGATCACGCGGGGACGCTGGTGGACAGCCGCCGACGCCGACCGGCGGCCGCGGGTGTCGCTGGAGGAGGAAGCGGCGAAACACCTGGGCGTCTCCGTGGGCGGCACGCTCGCCTTCGACGTGCAAGGTGTGACCGTCGAGGCGGAGGTGATGAGCCTCCGGAGGGTGGACTGGCAGAGCTTCACGACGAACTTCTTCGCGATCCTCTCGCCCGGCGCGCTCGATGGCGCGCCGGTGACGTACGTGGCGACGGCGCGCGTGCCGGCGTCCGCCGAGGCCGAGGTTCAAGACCACGTGGTGGCTGCGTTCCCGAACGTCACCGTCATCCCGGTGCGGGCGGTGCTCGAGCGCGTGGCGACCGTGCTCGCGCAGATCGGCTTCGCGGTGCGCCTGATCGCGCTCTTCAGCATCGCGGCGGGGGTGGCGGTGATGGTGTCGACGCTGGCCGCCACCCGCTACCAGCGGCTGTACGAGACGGCGATCTTGAAATCTCTCGGCGCCACGCGCGGCGCTGTCGCGCGCGCGTTCGCCGTCGAATACGCGTGCCTCGGCGCCGCCGCGGGCCTGGGCGGCACGCTGCTCGCCGCCGCGCTCGCGTGGGTGGTCGTTCGATTCGTGCTCGATGTGCCGTGGACGCTCGCGCCCGGCACGCTGGCGTGGGGTGTCGTCGCCGCCACGGCAGTGGCGCTCACCGTGGGCTTGCTGGCGACCTTCCGTCTCCTCGGCCGGGCGCCGCTGGCGGTGCTCCGCCAGGAGTGAAGGGTCAAGGCGTCCAGCCGGGCGGTGGGTGGGCGTATCGCTCGCAGGGTGCCCCGTGTAGGATGTCGGCCATTGTCCGATCTGGTCCGGCCGACAAGGGGCACGGTGAGACAGACCATCCGGGTACGGGTCAACGGGCGGGCCTATGAAGAAGCCGTGGCTCCCCGGCTGCTGCTCCTCCAGTTCCTCCGCGAGAACCTCGGACTGACCGGGACTCACGTCGGCTGCGTCGTCGGCGAATGCGGTGCCTGCTCCGTCATCCTGGATGGATCTCTGGTGAAATCGTGCCTGATCTTCGCGGTGCAGGCGGATGGCCGTGAGGTCCTGACGATCGAGGGATTGGCGCAGAACGGTTCTCTCCATCCTGTTCAAGAGGCGTTCGTCTCGCAGTACGGCCTTCAGTGCGGCTACTGCACG
>DASYUQ010000175.1 GCA_036001065.1 Candidatus Methylomirabilota bacterium | reverse complement strand
GATCCGCCCGCAATAGCAACGACGGCGGGGTTGTGAGCCCGAGCGCCTTTGATGCGATCATGCCGCCACCGACGTGTGTTGGCTTAGCACCGCAGCGATCTTCCGTCAGCCGTCGATTCTGCGCAACTTGATCTGCCCGCTCGCCACGAGGCTGAAGAGCAGGACGACGGCGGCGTCTTCGGTCGGTAGCGAGCCTTGCGTCTTCACACGGCGCCGGAATTCTTCGTGAAGCCGCTCGATCACGTTCGTTGTACGAAGGGTCTTCCGCATGCCTCGCCCGGGAGGTGCTGGGGCTCTCGGGCGACGAGGCGATCGCCTGGATCCGGGGGCTGGTGCGTCGCTCCTGCCGCTTTGTCCCCCGGCCTTGACGACATAGCCACATCATGGCTATGATTCGTGTCCAGACCAGGCTATGACGCCATGAAGACCGTCAAGATCGCCGAGTTGAAGAACCGCCTCAGCTACTACCTGCGGCGCGTGCAGGGCGGGGAGTCGATCCTCGTCTGTGATCGGGACCGCGCCATCGCCCGGATCGAGCGGGTTGACGCCCAAGGGCCGGTCCCCGAGGGTGATGCCGAGTGGCTCGACCGGCTCGAGCGGCGAGGGGTGCTCCGTCGGGGGACGGGGAAACTTTCGCGGGAATGGCTTGCCCGGAAGCCTCGCGTAGGGACGGACGTGGTGGCGACGCTCCTCAGAGAGCGAAGAGAGGGACGGTGAGATTCTGGGACAGTTCGGCGGTGGTCCCCCTTCTGGTCGAGCAGAAGTCCTCTTCTCGGGTCGCCGCCTGGGTCGCCGGGGACGACGCGGTGGTGCTGTGGACCCTCACCCCAGTGGAGGTCGTTTCCGCACTTCGACGCTTGGTCCGCGACAAGGCTCTCGCAGAAGAGATCGCGCGGCGGGCCGAGGTCCGGTTGGCCGAGATTCTCCGCGCCTGTCACGTGATCATCGACGTGGACCCGGTCAAGTCGCTGGCGACACGACTACTGCGGCTTCATCCCCTCCGGGCGTTCGACGCCCTTCAGCTCGGCGCCGCGCTGCACTGGGTCGAGGGACATCCGCAGGGGCGGACGCTTCACACGCTCGACAGCCGGCTGGCACTGGCCGCGCAGCGCGAAGGCTTCAACGTGCCTTGACCGCCGTCGGCCCCCGGGGAGCTCGAGCGCGACGTCCGTGTCTCCATGCGTCGCCTCCTGTACACGGCCTCAGGGGACGTGCCACGCGGCGACGCGACCATTGCCGATCTTGATCGAGTCGGACTGGTGCCAAGGCGTGGTGGCTTCCTCAGCCGCATGGTAGACCCCAGTCGGTACCGCAATATCGACCGCAACGTCGCCGGTGACCGGGACCTCGTCGTCGCCTTCCGCGGCATGGACCGGCTCATTCCGAATCTGACGAAGTTCGTCCCCCAGTTGCGGAAGATCCTCATGCTCCCCGGTTGCGGCCACTGGACGCAGCAGGAACGGCTTCCTCAGGAACCTTTAGAATCACAGGGCTTCGAGCGGCTCCGGAACCGGCCTTGCGCCCGCCCTCTGCGGTTGCGTCGGCCGGCGCCGCTCTGCGTCGCCAGCGATTCGGCAACCCGTTGCCGCACAGCAAGAATGGTCAGACCGACGACCTCTCGTTTCTCCTCGTCATATCGGACCACGACGCCCTGTCCGATATCGACGCCGATGGCCTTCCTCGGTTTCCCGATGCTTACGTAGAGCACATCCGCCTCGCTGTCATACTTCCAGTCGAGTCGCTCTCGTTTGTCCCGGTAATTCTACAGGAGCCCCGCGGATATCGGGACAAAGGTTCACAAGTACCGGCCCCTCCCCGCCATGCATGTCAGCCAGGCGTGACAGCGCGGGTCATGTCTCGGGCGGCGGCGATGCGGCGTCCCGCATCCGCCATGCCCTTGTCACGCCGAGTGGTCTTCGTCTATGGTGGCGTACCTCGGGAGCGGACCGTGCTGGAAGGAGAAGAGCCATGGCGACGCGACGTGACGGACGCACCACCACCCCGGCCCTGGCGAGGCGCACCACCACCCTAACCCTGGCCAGCCTGGGGCTGGCGCTGTTGCTGCTCTGCGGGGGCGGGCCGGCGTGGGCGGGGCACGAGGACGGCAAGGTGCTGCTCTTCGCTCAGCCCATCGCGAAGGCGGACTCCATCTGGATGGCGCTCCGCAAGGGCTTCTTCAAAGAGGAAGGGCTGGACGTGACCGTGAAGTGGTTCTCCGCCGGCACCACCGCCATGCAGACCTTCCAGTCCGGCAAGGACGGCAAGCGCGGCTTCGGCGACTTCAACACCGGCGGCGAGCTGCCCGCCGTGAACTTCTGGCAGAACATGGACGGCCAGTACCGCCTCTGCGCGATCATCGAGCGCGACACCGAGGGCTACGTCGGCATCGCCAAGGCCGAGATCAAGACCGGCAAGGACCTGAAGGGCAAGACGCTCGCCACCCGGGTGGGTTCGACCGGCTCCTGGTTCATCAGCGAATACCTGAAGGCCCACGGCCTCAGCGAGAAGGACGTGACCATCAAGAACCTCGACCCGCACATCATGCCCTCGGCCATCGACCGCGGCGACATCGACGCCTTCTTCGTCTGGGAGCCCTACGGCGCCCAGGCGCTCAAGATCGCCGGGCCCCGCGTGCACAGGCTCACCACCGCCAAGGGCTTCATGAACGGCTACCTCGTGATCGGCACGTGGGCGTGGTACCTGCGCGACCACCCGGGGGTGGCCGAGCGGATGCTGCGGGCCATGGACAAGGGCCGCCGCTACGCGGCCGAGAACAAGGCCGAGGTGCTCCAGTTCGCCCGCGAGCAGTTCAGCGTCTCGGACATGGCGCCGATCGAGGCGGACTACGGCTGGAACGAGCGCGTCATCGGCCTGGACCGGGTGGCCTGGGACGACTTCGACAAGCTCAGCCGGTGGATGAAGGCGGTCGGGATGGCCAAGCGGGAGTTCGATCCCAAGGGGTTCTTCGACCCGCGGCCGCTGCTGAACGTCCTGCCCGACCGCGTGTCGCGGGAGTTCCGCTGGTAGCGAGCCCCCGCCCGCGAGCGAGCCGGCGCCGATGCTGGTGATCCGCCGCCTGGAGAAGCGCTTCGCCCTGCGCCGGGGCGGCGAGCCGGTCAGCGTGCTGGCCGGGATCGACCTGGAGATCGGCAAGGGCGAGCTCTTCTGCCTGCTCGGCGCCAGCGGCTGCGGCAAGAGCACGCTCCTGAACATCCTGGCCGGCTTCGAGCCGGTCTCCGCCGGCGAGATTACGCTTGACGGCGCCCCCATCACGCGGGCCGGCCGCGACCGCGTGGTGTTCTTCCAGAACGCCGACGCCGCCCTCTTCCCCTGGCTCACCGCCGAGGAGAACGTCGGCTTCGGGCTCCGCGTGCAGGGCCTGGACCGGGCGCGGCGGGCGCCGGCCGTCGAGCGCTACCTGCGCCTGGTCGGGCTCTGGGACGACCGCCACAAGTTCCCGCGCCAGCTCTCGGGCGGCATGAAGCAGCGCATCCAGATCGCCCGCGCGCTGGCCATCGACCCGGCGATCCTCCTGATGGACGAGCCCTTCGCCGCGCTCGACGCCATCACGCGCCGGCTGATGCACGGCGAGCTCCTCCGGATCTGGGCGGCGACCGGCAAGACCATCGTCTTCGTCACCCACGACGTGAGCGAGGCCCTGATTCTCGCCGACCGGATCGGCGTGATGACGCGCGGGCCTGCGGCCCGGCTCAAGGCCGTCCTGCCCATCGAGCTGCCCAGGCCGCGCGACCCGGGCGACCCCCGCTTCGCCGCGGCCTACGGGCGGGTCGAAGCGCTCCTGATGCCGGAGACAGCCCCCCAGCCCCCGGAGCCCGAGCCCCAGCCCCCGGAGACCGCCACGTGAGCGAGCGCCTGCGCACGCTCGCCATGTTCGCCCTCTCCTTCGGCGCGCTCATAGGCGTCTGGCAGATCGCGTCCACCTACTTCGTGAGCCCCCACCTGATCCCCCCGCCCTTGGAGGTGCTCCGCACCGCCATCCCCATGCTCACGACCGCCGAGATCCCCCGCCACGTGGCCGCCAGCCTGGCCCGCGTGGCCGTCGGCTTCGCGCTGGGCAGCGCGCTGGGCATCGTCACCGGCGTCGTCATGGGCCGCATCCGCTGGGTCCACGACCTGCTCGACCCCGTCATCGAGTTCTTCCGCTTCCTCTCGCCCACGGCCATGATCCCCATCGCGGTCATCTGGTTCGGCATCGGCGAGACGTCGAAGTACTTCCTCATCTTCTGGGGCACGTTCTTCACCGTCCTCATCAACGCCATCCACGGCGTCATGGCCACCCCGTGGGCGCGGCTGCGCGCCGCCGAGTGCCTGGGCGCCACGCGCCTGCAGACCTTCGGGCTCATCGTGCTGCCCACCGCGGTGCCCTCGGTCGTCACCGGCATGCGGGTGGCGCTGGCCTCGTCGTACCTCAGCATCATCCCCGCCGAGATCCTGGCCGCCGACTCCGGGCTGGGCTTCCTGCTCCAGCAGTCGAGCCTGCTCGTGCAGACCAACCGCGTCTTCGTCGTCCTGGCCGTCTTCGGCCTGCTTGGCTACGCGTCGGACCGCGTGTTCCGCTTCGTCACCACCCGGGCGCTCGCGCCCTACCTGGAAGCCGAGAGCACCGGCTGAGCCGTCACGCGCCCGCTGGCGAGCGGCCGCGCGACCCATAGCGAGGAGAGACCATGGTCAAGAAGACGAGCATCTGGCTCTCGGCCGCCATCCCCGGCCCGCTCCGCATCCCCAACGCCGTCAAGGCCGGGCCGTGGGTGTTCGTCTCGGGCACCATGGGCGGTCCCGTCGGCGGCGGCCTCGCCCCCGAGGTGCGCGGGAACCCCGACCTGCCGCTCGCCGGCGAGGCCAGGGGCATCCGCGAGTCCCGCTACATCCTCACCACCATCGAGGCCGCCCTGAAGCAGGCCGGCTCGGCACTCGCCGACGGCGTCTGGCTCAACCAGTTCGTGACCGGCCGCGAGCACGTCGACCCCTACCACGAGGTGCGGCGCGACTTCATCAGGCCGCCCCGGCCGGCCAGCACCACCGTCGCCCAGCCGGAGCTGCTGGCCCTGGACGCCACCGTGCAGGTCGATCTGGTAGCGATCGATCCCGCGCTGAGCCCGCGCAAGGAAGGCATCACCACCGACCGGATTCCGCAGCCTCTCGCCGGCGCCGGCTACTCGCCGGCCGTCCGCGTCGGCGACCTCGTCTTCGTCGCCGGCCAGATGGCGACGGACTTCCGCACCGGTGTGGCGCCCGAGGCGCAGGTCAACCCGACGTTCTGGGAGGGCTCCGCGATCCGGCGCCAGACCGAGTTCATCCTCAAGAATCTCGCCGTCGCGCTCGAGGCCGCCGGCTCGGCGATGGACCAGGTCGTGAAGGCCCAGATCTACCTGGCGGACCTGGCCGACCTGCCCCGCTTCGAGGACGCCTGGCGCGCGGCCTTCCCGACCGACCCGCCGGCCCGCACCATCCTGCCCGCCAGCGCCTTCGGCTGCCTGGGCGGCCTCATCGAGATCAACCTGATCGCCCTGCGCAGCGGGGGCAAGACGCGCAAGCAGATCGTGCAGGGGCCGTGCCCCGTCCCGCTCGGCCACGCGAGCCCCGCCGTGCGGGCCGGCGATCTTTTGTTCCTCTCCGGCCTCTGCGCCGCCGACGCCAACGGCCTCATCCGGGCCGCCCGCGTCGATCCCGCCTTCCCCTACGCCGTCTCGCCGATCCTCGCCCAGACCGAGTGGATCCTGGACCAGGCCGACGCGCTCTGCCGCGCGGCCGGCGCCAGCCTCGACGCCATCGCGCGCCAGCAGCTCTTCTACACGGATCTGCGCGACGTTGCGGTGTCCTTCCGCGCGCTGGCCGTCCGCTTCGGTGACGGCATGCCGGCGACGTCCATCGTCCGCGTGCCCGGCATCCCGGTCCCCGGCTGCGGGCTGGTGGCGGACATGTGGGGGGTTGTGGGGTAGCGAGAAAACTGG
>DASYUQ010000174.1 GCA_036001065.1 Candidatus Methylomirabilota bacterium | reverse complement strand
ACTCGACCGCCAGCTCCGCGGTCGACCCGGGGACGCCCTGGACCTTGTACCTGGGCGTGATCGGAAAGAGCCCGCGCTCCATGAAGACCTTCTGACCGCGCTCGGTCAGGAGGAACTCGATGAAGGCCCGCGCGGCCTTCGGATTGCGCGCGCCGGCGACGATGGCCATCGGCTCGGGCGTGACGAAGGCATTCCGGGGCGCCACGAACTTGAGGTCGAAGCCGGCCAGCTTCTCCTCGAAGGCCATGTACGACGGCACCGCGAACCCCGCCGCAAACTCCCCCTTGGCCACCACGGTGGGCACGTCGCGGCTCCGCGCGGTGAAGTGGCCGGTGTTGGCGGCGAGCTTGCGCAGCCACTCCCAGCCCTTGTCCTCGCCGAACATCGACAGGATCACCTCGTAGGTGGCGTTGGACGACGACGAGCGCGTGGGCGCGCACTGGGCCACCTCGCCCTTCAGCTTGGGATGCAGGAGGTCGTCCCACTCCTTGGGCGCGGGGGCCCCGAGCCGCTGCACGCGCTTGGGATGGTAGACCAGCCCGTACGGCTCGAGCGCGGTGCCCACCCAGAAGCCGTCCTTGTCCTTGAGCGGGATGGGCTTGGGCTTGCCGATCGACGCGGGCACGGAGTCCCACGCCTCCTTCGAGATCTCCACCTTCTGGAGGAGCTTCTGGTCGGCGAGCTTCTCGAAGAGCGCCGACTCCCCGCCCCAGAAGATGTCGGCCTCCGGCTTGCCCTTCCACTCGACGATGCGACCGTAGGCGACCGGGGTGCCGGCGGGAAGGCCGCTCGTCTTCACGGTGACGCCGTACTTCTCCTTGGCGTAGTCGGCGAAGGCCTTCAGCGCCGCGTCGTGAATGAACTTCGACACCGGCGTGATCACCACCAGCTCACTCTCGATCGGGGCCTGGGCCGGCGCGGGCCGCGCCCCGCCGAGCGCCAGCAGCACTGCCACCGTGAGGATTCCAAGTCGTCGCATGCGGGCTCTCCTTGTCGGGGCCGCGGCTCAGCCGGCGGCCGCCCAGCCTTTCGCGCGCTCCACGGCGCGGCACCAGCCCCCGTAGCGTTTCGCGCGGGTGGCCTCGTCCATCGCCGGCACGAACGTGCGCTCGATGGCCACGCGCTCGGCCACCACGTCGAGCGCGCGCCACATCCCCGCGCCCAGGCCGGCCAGATACGCGGCGCCGAGCGCCGTCGTCTCGATCACCGCCGGCCGCAGCACCGGGAGGTTCATGATGTCCGCCTGGAACTGACAGAGAAAGTCGTTCGCCACCGCCCCGCCGTCCACGCGCAGCTGTCGCACGGCGATGGCCGCATCCGCCGCCATCGCTTCCAGCACGTCGCGGCTCTGGTAGGCGATCGCCTCCAGCGCCGCCCGCGTCAGGTGCGCGGCGGTCGTACCGCGCGTGACGCCCACGATCGTCCCCCGCGCGTACATGTCCCAGTACGGCGCGCCCAGACCGACGAACGCGGGAACGAAGTAGACCCCGCCGGCGTCCGGCACCGAGGTCGCCAGCGCCTCGCTCTCGGCCGCGGTCCTGATCAGCCCGAGGCCGTCGCGCAGCCACTGGACGGCGGCGCCCGCGATGAACACGCTGCCCTCGAGAGCATACGTCGTCCGGCCCCCGATCTGCCACGCGATCGTGGTGAGCAGCCCGCGCGTCGACGCCACCGGCGCTGGGCCCGTGTTGAGCAGGAGGAAGCAGCCGGTGCCGTACGTGTTCTTGGCGGCGCCGGGCTCCAGGCAGGCCTGGCCGAACAGCGCCGCCTGCTGATCGCCCGCAATGCCCGCGATGGGAATCCCGCGGGGCAGCCACTCCAGGTCCGCGCTCTCGCCGAACACGCCCGCGGAGGGCATCACCCGCGGCAGCACCTCGGGAGGGATCCCCAGGATCTCCAGCATCTCCCCGTCCCAGTCGACCGTGCGGAGGTTGAGGCAGAGCGTCCGGGAGGCGTTGGTGACATCGGTCGCGTGCACGCGCCCGCCGGTCAGCTTCCACAGGAGCCACGAGTCCACGGTGCCGAACGCCAGCTCGCCGCGCCCGGCGCGCGCGCGGGCGCCGGGCACGCGATCGAGCAGCCAGCGGACCTTCGTGCCCGAGAAGTAGGCGTCCAGCACGAGCCCCGTCCGCTCTCGCACGCGCGGCTCGTGCCCGTCGGCGCGCAGCCGGTCGCACATCTCGGCCGTGCGCCGGCATTGCCAGACGATCGCGCGGTGGATCGGCGCGCCGGTCGCCCGCTCCCACAGCACCGTGGTCTCGCGCTGGTTGGTGATCCCGACGGCGCCGATCTCGCTCCCCGAGATCCCCGCGGCCTTGAGGGCCGCCGTCGCCGCCTGCTGCGTGGTCGACCAGATCTCCTCGGGATCGTGTTCGACCCAGCCTGGCTGGGGATAGTACTGGGGAAGCTCGGCGTAGCCGCGCGCCCGCACGCGGCCCTCGACATCGACGACGAGCGCCGTCGAGCCCGAGGTGCCCTGATCGAGGGCGAGGATGTAGCGGCGCGCCGTCATCTCCCCACCAGCCGCAAGGCGAGGTTGGGGCGGTCGCTGATGACGACGTCCACGCCGAGGTCGATCATGCGGCGGATGTCCGCCTCGTCGTTCACCGTCCACGCCGCCAGCCGCAGGCCCGCCCGGCGCGCCGCCGCGACGACGTCGGCGTCGACCAACCGGTGGTCGATGCCGACGGCGGCGGCGCCGAGCTGGCCGGCCCGGGTCACGCTGGCGGCCGGCCCCACGCGCTCGTGCTGGACCTCGGCCCGGCCGAGCAGCCGCACGGTCCGGATCGCCGGGTGCAGCTCGCGGATGCGGCGGACCGTCTCGCCCTCGAAGGCCATGACCAGGACGCGGGACTCGAGGCCGCGGGCGCGCACGAGCGCGAGCACATGCTCCTCGATCCCGGGGTACCGCCGGCGGTCGGCGCCGACCTTGATCTCCAGCAGCAGCTCGGCCCGCCCGGGCTTGAGCAGATCGAGCAGCGCGGCCAGCGTGGGAATCGGCTCGCCGGTGACGCTGCCGTCGCGCGCCTTGAGCCTCAGCCGCGCCAGGTCGGCGAGCCGGGCCTCGCGCACGGCCCCCCGGCCCGTCGTCGCGCGGTCGAGCGTCGGATCGTGCAGCACGATCACCTCGCCGTCGGCGGTGAGGTGCACGTCACACTCGAGATAGTCCACGTCGAGCGCCAGCGCGGTGCGGAACGCCAGGAGGCTGTTCTCCGGCCAGAGGAGCGCGCCGCCCCGGTGCGCCGCCACCAGCGGACGGGGCGCCACGCCGAACGACGCGCCGATGCCGGCCGCGGCCAGCACGACCAGGGTCACCCAGGGGCCGGCGGATCTCACGGCGCCACCGCCGCCATGCGCACGGCCAGATCCGCCCGGTCGGTGATGATGACGTCCGCACCGAGGTCCGCCAGCCGGCGCATGGCCGCCTCGTCGTTGACCGTGAACACGCCGAGGGCGATCCCCGCCCGACGCGCCGCTTCGACGACGCCCTCGTCGCAGAGCGTGTAGTGCAGGCCCAGGAAGTTGGCGCGCGCCGCCGCCGCCCAGGCCACCGCCTCCACCGCCGGCGCCCCCGCTCCCTCGAGGTGCTGGCGGTCCACCAGCAGCGCGGTCGACTGCCGCGGCGCCAGCGCGCGGATCTCCGCGAGCACCGCGGGGTTGAAGGCCATGATGTAGGCGTGGTCGGCGACGCCCGCCGTCCCGACCGCTTCGACGACCTTCCTTTCCAGTCCTTCGTAGCGCGGGCCCGGAACGGCCCTCACGCGGTGGCCCTGGCGCTCGTAGCGCACGGCCGTCCCCGGCGTCTTGATCTCGATCAGGAGCGTGAGGTCCGCCGGCGCGGTCAGCGCCAGCACCTCGCCGATCGTCGGTACCCACTGGTCGGTCAGCGTGCCGTCGAGCCCCTTGAGGCGCACGCCGCGCAGCTCGGCCGCCGTGCGCGCCGCCACCGGGCCGGAGGCGTCCGTCGTCCGCTCCAGCGTCGGGTCGTGGATCACCACGGCCTCGCCGTCGGCCGTGCCGTGGACGTCGAACTCCAGGAGCCGGGCCCCGAGCGCGATGGCGTTGCCGAAGGCCAGCAGGCTGTTCTCGGGCCAGAGGGCCGCCCCGCCCCGGTGGACGACGAATCGGGGCATCTACTTCTCGCTCTCGACGAGGCCCTTCACGAACAAGAGGATCACCCCGCGTATCCTCCGGAGCCGGCGGCGCGGCGGGAGGTCAGAGCTTGAAGCGCTGGGAGCGCGCGACGTGCGCGTCCCAGGCGTCCAGCTCGGCCTGCAGCCGGCGCGGGGTCCAGCCGGCGAGCTGCGCCATCCGCCGGCCCATGGCTTCGGCGCAGTCCAGCCCCTGACACCGGCTGGTGCCGATGCCGGTGCGGCGCAGGAGCACGTCCTGGAGCGACACCGCCAGCTCCTCCTGCATCGCGTGGTGGATCTGGGCGACGATCTCCGGGTTCTGCGGACAGAGCCGCTCGGCGCCGCCCGGAACCTTGCCCGCCAGCTCGATCACCCGGCGGTAGGCGCGGCCATAGGTGGCGACGAGCGTCTCCAGCGCCTCGCGGCTGAGCCCGGAGGCCGCCATCTCCGGCGAGACGTCGAGCCACGCCCGCGCCTCGACGCGCCCCGTCTCCTCGTCGACGCCGTCGAGCGTCAGGCGGTCGGTGCGGCTGGGCGCGCGGCGCCCCAGCCTCTGCATCACGCGATCCCCCAGCGCGGCGGCCAGGCTGCGGTAGCAGGTCAGCTTCGTCCCCGTGATGGAGAGGAAGTCGCCGCCCGCCTCGGCCACCACCCGGTGCGCCCGCGACACGTCCGACGCGCGCTTGCCCTCCTCGAACGAGAGCGGTCGCACGCCGGCGTACGTGTACGCCACCTCCTCCGGCACCACGCGCCGATCGGGCACCGCCTTGCGGACCTCGTGGAGAAGATACGTGACCTCCTGGCGCGTGGCGTAGAGGCGATCGAGGTCGCCGTCGAAGTCGGTGTCGGTAGTGCCCACCAGGGAGAAGTCGCGCCACGGGATCACGAAGATCATCCGGTCGTCGCTGGTGCCGTGATAGACGGCGCGGTCCGTGAGTCGTGGCAGCAGGCAGTGGACGCCCTTGGTCCGCCGCACGATCCGCCGTCCCCGGTCGGCGATGCGCGCCCGCTCGCGGATCAGATCGACCCACGGCCCCGTCGCGTTGACGATGACCTGGGCGCCGAACGTCACCACGCGGCCGGTGAGGAGGTCGCGGGCCCGCACGCCCCGGATGCGCCCGCGCGGGTCCCGAACGACCTCTTCGACGTCGGCGTAGTTGAAGGCGCGGGCGCCGTGGCGGCAGGCCGAGAGCACGTTCTCCAGGCAGAGCCGCTCGGGGAACACCAGCAGGTCGTCGAAGTAGTAGCCGGCCCCCTTGAGGTCCTCCGCGCGGATCCCCGGCTCCAGGCTCAGCGCGTCGACGGGGCGCAGGACGCGGTAGCGTTCGCGGTCCCGCCCGGGCGTCAGCCAGTCGTAGAGCTTGAGGCCGATCCGGACCCTGATGAGGCTCCGTGACGAATCACGGTAGACGGGCACCAGGAAGGGCAGCGGTCGGACGAGGTGCGGGGCCAGCCGCCGGAGGGTCTCCCGCTCGCGCAGCGACTCGCGGACCAGGGCGACGTCGAAGAGCTCGAGGTAGCGCAACCCGCCGTGGATCAGCTTCGACGAGCGGGAAGTGGTGCCGGAGGCGAAGTCGCCCTTGTCCAGCAGCGCCACCGCCACGCCCCGCAGCGCGAGGTCGCGGGCGGCGCCGGCGCCCGCCATGCCGCCGCCGATGATGACGACGTCGTAGTCATCGTCGGTCAGCGCCGCTCGCGTCATGGCTGGATCAGCTCTCGGATCGATCCTATCACGGCGTCCGGCTCGATCTCGGCGATGCGCGGATCGTCTGGACGCGTGAGGCCGCTCAGCACGAGCACGGTCGCCAGCCCCCGCCGCTTGCCCATGACGATGTCGGTCTCCAGGCGGTCGCCGACCACAACGCAGTCGGCCGCCTCCACCCCCAGCGTCGCCAGCGCGACCTCCAGGATGATCGGCGACGGCTTGCCGACGATGATCTCCACCGCCCGGCCCGTCACCGCCTCGACGGCGGCGATCATGCCAGCGCAGTCGGGAATCTCGCCGTCCTCGGTGGGACACGTGCGATCGGGATTGGTGGCGATCAGCCGGGCCCCCGCCCGCACGGCCTGCGGCGCCGTGTTCAGCTTCGCGTAATCGAAGGTGCGGTCGAAGGCGATGACGACCCACCGTACGTGGTGGTCGCGCCGGACCTCGAACCCGGTCGCCCCCAGCTCGGCGATCAGTGGCGGCTCGCCGATGACGAAGACGGGGGCCCCCGGATCGAGGGCCGCCAGGTGGCGAGCCAGCACCAGCGACGAGCTGATCACCTCGTCCACGCGCGTGGGGATCCCCAGGCGGGTCAGCTTGAGCGCGTAGTCCCCGCGGGTCTGGAGCGGCTTGTTGGAGAGGAAGGCCACCCGGCGACCGGCGGCGCGCAGCGCCAGGATCGTCTCGCGCGCGCCAGGGACCAGCGCCTCGCCGCGATACACCGTGCCGTCGAGATCGAAGAGCCAGCCGCGGTGCGGCAGCCGGAGGCGGGGCGCCCTCACCGGGCGCGCACCACGCGCTCGCCGACCAGCCGGCGGATCTCCGCCGGGCGATAGCCGAGGTCCCGCAGCACCGCGCGCGTGTCGGCGCCGAGCGCCGGCGCGTGACGGCGCAGGCGCGCCGGCGTGCCGGTGAGTCGCAGCGGGAAGCCCATCATGCGCAGGCGGCCGGCCCGGGGATGGCGCGTGTCCATCACGACGCCGTTGAGCCTGAGCTGCGGGTGCTCGAAGACCTCCCGGCCCGAGTTCACGCGGCCGGCCGGCACGCCGCTCGCGACGAGCACCTTCAGCCACTCCTCGGTCGGGCGCGTGCGGAAGCGCGCCTCCAGCGTCTCGATCAGCTCGCCGCGCCGGGCGAGGAGGTTCGACCACGGCGTGTACCGCGGGTCGGTCAGCAGCGCCTCCAGCCCCAGCACCTTGCAGAGCCGCTGCCACAACCGCTCGGCGATGGCGGCCACCGTGATGAACCCATCCGCGGTCGGATAGGCGCGGTACATCGCCATCGGCGGCGGCGTGGTCTCGGGAGCGGCCTCGCCCTCCAGCCAGATGAAGCGGTGGGCCTGGAGCGCGACGCAGGCATTGACGAGCGCGGACTGGACGACCTGGGCCCGGCCGCCCCGCTCGCGCTGCAGCAGCGCCAGCGTGACGCCGTAGGCCAGCAGCAGCGCGCTGCCCGTGTCGGCGATGGGGGCGGCGTTGACGAGCGGCGCGCTCCGCCCGTCGGGATGGGGCAGGAGCAGGCCCGTCTCGCCCCCGACCACGATGTCGAAGGCCCGGCGGTGCGCGTCCGGCCCGCGGGGGCCGAACGCCGACAGCGCGCACACGATCAGCCGCCGGTGGCGCCGGGCCAGGGCGCGGCCGTCGAGCCCGAGCTTGACCAGGATCTGGGGGGCGAAGTTCGTGAGCAGCACGTCGGCCCGGGCCAGCAGGCGATCGAGCACGGCGCGGCCATCGGAGCGCGCATAGTCGAGCGACAGGCTGCGCTTGTTGCGATTGATGGCGAGAAAGAGCTGGCTGTCGCCCGCCGGCGAGGAGCGTCCCCACCGCCGCCAGTCCTCGCCCTCCAGCGTCTCGACCTTCACCACGTCGGCGCCGAAGTCGGCGAGGTGCATGGCGGCGAGGGGCGCGGCAAGGTGATGCGCCATCTCTACGACGCGATACCCCTGGAGCGGCAGCCGCGGCGGCGTCCGTTTCACCGGCGGCTAGCGCGCCTCCAGTCCGAGAACGAAGTATGGCGAAGGTAGTTGGACCGGCACTAGCGGATCAGGGGGGCGACGGCGGCCTGCGCGAGGTCCGCGAACGGCGCCGGCATCACCCCCAGGAGCACGATGCCGATGAGCGCGATCGTGAGCGCCAGGCCCCCGGCGAAGGACGGCGCCAGCGACGCCGAGGGCGCCTCCGGCTCCTGCATGTACATGTAGACGACCACCCTCAAGTAATAGTAGGCGGCGACGGCGGAGTTCAGCACGGCGATAACGGCCAGCCAGATGTAGCCGGCGCGCACCGCGGAGCCGAAGAGGTAGAACTTGCCGACGAAGCCGGCCAGGGGCGGGATGCCGATCAGCGACAGGAGGAAGAGGCCGAGCGTCAGGGCCAGCAGCGGATGGCGCCGCCCGAGCCCCGCGTAATCGCGCACCTCGACCGCCTCTTCCCCCGCCCGCTCGCAGAGCGCGATCACCCCGAAGGTGCCCACCGTGGTGAAGGTGTACGCCAGCAGGTAGAAGAGAACGGCGCCGGCGCCCGCCGCGCCGCCGGCCACCAGCCCGACCAGCATGTACCCGACGTGGGCGATGGAGGAGTACGCCAGCATCCGCTTGAGGTTCGACTGGGCGATGGCGACGACGTTGCCGACGGTCATGGTGAGCGCGGCCAGCGCCCACAGCAGCGTGGTGGCGTCCGGCTGGACCGTGCGCAGGCCGGCCACCAGCAGGCGGATGAGCGCCGCGAAGACCGCCGCCTTCGATCCGGTAGCGATGAGCGCGGCGACGCTGGTGGGCGCTCCCTGGTAGACGTCCGGGGCCCACATGTGGAAGGGCACGGACGAGATCTTGAAGCCGAAGCCCACCAGGAGCATCCCGAGCCCGACGAGGAAGAGCCGATCGCGCGGCCCCGCGCCGACGGCCACCGCGATGCGGTCGAAGTTGGTGGTGCCGGTGGCGCCGTAGACCAGGGCGATGCCGTAGAGGAGGAAGGCGGAGGCGAACACGCCGAGCAGGAAGTACTTCATCGAGGCCTCGCCCGCCTCCCGGCGCCACTTGAACAGCCCCGCCAGCACGTAGAGCGAAAGCGACATCAGCTCGATGGCCAGGAACACGACGATCAGGTCGTTGGCGGAGGCGAGCACCATCATGCCGGCGGTGGAAAAGAGGATGAGGCTGTAGCCCTCGCCCGACTCGGCGCCGAACCGACGCAGGTAATCCATCGAGAGGAGCACGATCAGCGCCGCCGCGTAGCAGATGACGATGTGGAAGAAGAGGGCGTAGTCGTCCAGCACGATCATGTCGTGGAAGGCGCGGCCCCCGCCGCCCCACGTCCTCAGGGTGGCCAGAAGCGCCCCCACCAGCCCGGCCAGCGCGACCGCGCCCAGGTGCGCCTTGCTGGCACGGGGCGGCAGGAGATCGAGCAGGAGCACCACGATGGCGGTGCCGACCACGATCAACGAGGGCAGGAGCGTGCCGAGCACGACCGGCGGCGCGGGGATCGGCGTCATCGCCGCGAGGTCCGCACCGGCTCGGCGGCCACGCTGGCCTTCGATTCGACCTGGGCGATCAACGCATCGATCGTGGCCTCGGTGGGCCCCGTGAAAGCGGTCGGGTAGACGCCGATCCACACGATGAACACCAGCACCGGCGCGATCACCACCCACTCGCGGGGCGTGAGGTCGGGCAGCCGGCGGTTCTCCTCGCGCGTCACCTCGCCGAAGATCACCCGCTGGTACATCCACAGCAGATAGACGGCCGCGAAGATGATCCCGGTGGTGGCCGCGGCGGCCAGCAGCCGGTTGACCTGGAAGACGCCGACGAGGATCAGGAACTCGCCCACGAATCCGTTCAACCCGGGCAGTCCCAGGGACGAGAGCGAGACGAGCAGCAGCACCGCCGAGAAGGCCGGCACGACCTTCCAGAGGCCCCCGAAGTCGGCGATGAGGCGCGTGTGCCGGCGCTCGTAGATCATGCCGACCAGGAGAAAGAGCGCACCCGTCGAGAGCCCGTGATTGACCATCTGGATGAGCCCGCCCACGAGCCCCTGGGTGTTCAGTGTGAAGATCCCCAGCATGACGAAGCCGAGGTGGCTCACGCTCGAGTAGGCGACGAGCTTCTTGAGGTCGGGCTGGACGGTCGACACCCAGGCGCCGTAGACGACCCCGATCACGGCCAGCGCGAAGATCAGGGGGCCGAAGTCCAGGCTGGCGTCGGGGAAGAGCGGCAGGCAGAAGCGCAGGAAGCCGTAGGTGCCCATCTTGAGCAGGACGCCGGCCAGGATGACGGAGCCGGCCGTGGGCGCTTCCACGTGCGCGTCCGGCAGCCAGGTGTGGAAGGGAAAGAGAGGCACCTTGATGGCGAAGGCCAGCGCGAAGGCCAGGAACATGAGGTCCTGCCCGAGCCCGGCCGGCACCACCCAGCGGGCCAGCGTCGGCAGATCGAAGGTGAACGTCCCGGTGGCAGCCCCGTGCTGGTAGTAGAGGGCCAGGATGGCCACCAGCATCAGCACGGAGCCGACCATCGTGTAGAGGACGAACTTGACCGCCGCGTAGATGCGGCTGGGCCCGCCCCAGACCCCGATGATGAAGTACATCGGGATCAGCATCGCCTCCCAGAAGACGTAGAAGAGGAATAGGTCGAGGCTCACGAAGACGCCGAGCATGCCCGTCTCGAGGACGAGCATGGTCACCACGAACTCCTTGATGCGATCGTCGATCGCGTGCCAGGCCGAGAGGAGCGCGATCGGCATCAGGAACGTGGTCAGCAGCACCAGCAGCAGGCTGATGCCATCGATGCCCAGGTGGTAGGCCACGCCGAGCGTCGGCATCCAGCGCGCGTATTCCTCGAACTGGTAGTCGGCCGACCCCGCGTTGAAGGCGACGTAGAGCGGCACCGACAGCGCGAAGGTGGTCAGGGCGACGACGAGCGCGCCTACCCGCAGGGCGTTCGCGCGATGGCGCGGCACCAGCGCCAGCGCCAGCCCGCCGGCGGCGGGCAGGAACGTCACCGCCGAGAGGATCCCCACCGTCATCGGGTGAGCATGAAGCCGAGCAGCGCCACCGCGCCCACCAGCATCGCCAGCGCGTAGTTGACGACGTACCCCGTCTGGGCGCGCCGGAACCCCGCCGCCCCGGCCAGGATGGCGCGCCCGGCCAGGTTCACGAGACCGTCGACCACGCCGAGGTCGACGACGCGGGCCATGTACGTCGACAGCGCCAGCAGCGGCCGCACGATGGCGCGGTCGTACAGCGCGTCGACGTAGTAGGCGTTCAGCAGCAGGGCCTGGATCGGCGGGCGCGGGCGGCCGATCCTCTCCGGCCGCACCGGGGCCGACATATACATGAACCACGCCAGCACGATGCCCGCCGTCGCCACGACCACGTTGAGCATCAGCAGGACGAAGGTGACGAAGCCGCTGTGCGCGGCCTCGGGGAGCGGGAAGACGGGGGCCAGGAACCGCGCGAAGCGCGTTCCCTGCTCGGACGGCACGCCCAGGGCCCAGCCGGCCGTCACGGTGAGGAGCGCCAGGACGGCCAGCGGCACCGTCATCACCGCCGGCGATTCGTGGACATGATGGGCCACCTCGCGCGGCATGCGGGGGCCGCCGAAGAAGGCCAGGAAGAGCAGGCGGAACGAATAGAAGGCGGTGAGGAACGCGCCCAACAGCAGCAGCGCCCACAGCAGGCGGTGCCCGCCCGCGAACGCGGAGGCCAGAATCTCGTCCTTCGAGAAGAAGCCGGCCAGGCCGGGCAGGCCGGCCAGCCCGGCCGCGCCGATGGCCATGGTGAGCGCCGTCGTGACCATCTTGGGGGCCAGCCCGCCCATCTTCCGGAGGTCCTGCTCGCCGCCGAGCGCGTGGATGACGCTGCCGGCGCCCAGGAAGAGGAGCGCCTTGAAGAAGGCGTGCGTCACCAGGTGGAAGATGCCGGCCGCGTAGGCCCCGAGCCCGACGGCAGCGAACATGTATCCGAGCTGGCTGATCGTCGAGTAGGCCAGCACCCGCTTGATGTCGGTCTGGACGAGCGCGACGGTGGCGGCGAACAACGCGGTGGCCACGCCGACCCACGCCACCACCTCCAGCGCCAGGCCCGAGCGCTCGAAGAGGGCGTGGCTCCGCGCGACCATGTAGACGCCCGCGGTGACCATGGTGGCGGCGTGAATGAGCGCGGAAACCGGCGTCGGGCCCTCCATCGCGTCCGGCAGCCAGGTGTGGAGCGGCAGCTGGGCCGACTTGCCGCACGCGCCCATGAAGAGCAGGAGCGCGATACCGGTGGCCACCGCCGGCGAGAGCTGGTTGACCCTGGCGAAGACGTCGGCGTAGTCCAGCGTGCCCAGCGCGGTCCAGAGCCACATGACGCCGAGGCCGAAACCGAAGTCGCCGACACGGTTGACGATGAACGCCTTCTTGCCCGCCTGCGCGGCCGCCGGGCGCGTGTACCAGAAGCCGATCAAGAGGTAGGAGCAGAGGCCCACCGCTTCCCAGAACACGTAGAGGAGCAGGAAGTTGCCGGCCAGGACCAGCATCGTCATGGAGAAGACGAAGAGGTTCAGGTAGGCGAAGTAGCGGGCGTACCCGGGGTCGCCGTGCATGTAGCCCACCGAGTAGAGGTGGATGAGGAACCCGACGCCGGTGACGACCAGCAGCATGACGCCGGCGAGCGGATCGACCTGCGCCGCCACCGACGTTTCGAAGTCGCCGGCGACGATCCAGGGGAAGAGCCGGGGGGCGACGGTGCGGCCGCTCCAGATCCCCGCCAAGACCGCGCAGGCGGCGAGGAACGACCCGGCCAGCGCAGGCACCGCGATCCAGTGAGCGCGCGAGCGGATGACGCGCCCCCCGAGCATGTTGACGAGCGCGCCGGCGAGCGGAAAGGCGGGGATCAACCAGACGGCGGTGGACACCGCGCCAATCTAGCCAGGGCCCGGAGGGGTGTCAAGCAACCGCCGTGGTATGATGCGCCTCGTGCCTCGGCGGTCCCGGACTCCCCTCGTCGTGCTTCTCGTCCTCGTCCTGGCGGGTGCCGTGTCGTATCTGGTCTGGCGCCAGTCGGTGCCGGACGTGCGCGTGACGGCGGCGCCGCCGCGCTTCGTCGGCCAGAAGACGCCGCTCACCTTCGTCGTCGAGGCGGCCCGCGGCAACGTCGCGCGCGTCGAGGTGCGCGTCGTGCAGGGCGATCAGCCCGTGGTCGCCGCCAGGCCGGAGGGCCCGCTGGGCCCCCGCGCCGAGATCGCGGTGACGCTGGAACCGGCGGCCAGGGGCCTTCGCGAGGGCGAGGCCACCATCGAGGTGTGGGGGCGTGACGACTTCTGGCGTCCGCTCCCCGCCCGCGAGCGCGCCGCCGCCAGCTATCCCGTCACCATCGACCTCACGCCACCCAAGCTCGACGTCGTGGCCGCCACGCGCTATCTGGCGCCGGGCGGGGCCGCGCTGGTCGTCGTCCGCGCCGGCGACGCCGCCCGCGCCGAGACGCGCGTGGGCGCGCTCGCGTTCCCGACCTTTCCGCTGGGGGCGCCGGGCACGCGCGTGGGCTTCTTCGCGCTGCCCTACGACTACGCCGCGGGGACGCCCATCACGGTCACCGCCGAGGATGAGGCCGGCAACAGCACGTCCCGCGGGATCAGCGCCGAGGTGCTGCCCCGTCGTTTCCGTCGGGACCGGATCGAGATCAAGGACGCCTTCCTCCAGGCCAAGATCCCGGAGCTGCTGCCGCAGCATCCGGCCACGCGCCCGCTCCTCGACGCCTTCCTGGTCATCAATCGTGACCAGCGCCGCCAGGCCGAGGCGGAAAAGCGGCGCTTGGCCGTCAAGACCGCCGATCGGCCGCTCTGGGATGGCCCGTTCCTGCAGCCCCGGAACACCAAGGTCTTCTCGAACTTCGCCGAGACGCGCACGTACGTCTACGCCGGGCGCGACGTCGACACGCAGGTGCACTTCGGCTACGACCTGGCCTCGACCAGGCAGGCGCCGGTGCCGGCCGCGAACACGGGCACCGTCCTCTTCACGGGGCCCCTGACGATCTACGGCAGCACGATCATCCTCGATCACGGTCTCGGCCTCATGACCCTCTACAGCCATCTCTCGACGATCGCCGTCAACGCCGGCGACCACGTGGTCAAGGGCCAGGAGATCGGGCGGACGGGCACCACCGGCCTGGCCATCGGCGATCACCTGCACTACGAGGTGCTGGTGCACGGCGTCTCGGTGACGCCGCTGGAATGGTGGGACGCGAAGTGGATTCGGGACCGGATCAGCGAGCCGCTGGCGGCGGCGGGCCTGGCCCCGATCAAGAGTCCCGAGTCACGCGACCCGGCGCCGCGGCCGGCGGCCGTCCCGGCGCGTCCCGGTCCCCGCCGGACCCGCTAGAAGCCTCGGCGGGGGGCTTCGCCCCCCTTCCGAAACCTCCCCCCAGGAACAGGTGGCGCCGACACGCTGCTAGAAACTCCCGAACTTCTCGTACGCCTGCAGCGGCGTCATCCCCCGGCGCACGGCGGAGCGCACCTTGTTCTCGGTCCCCACGAGCCTCTCGGAGCGGATCAGCACCTCGTGGGCGACGCGGCGCGGGACGACGACGACGCCGTCGATGTCGGCGACGATGACGTCGCCGAGGCTCACGCGCACCCCCCCGATGGTCAGTGGCAGCCCCCAGTCGGTCACCCGCCAGCGCGGCACCGAGTCCTGAGGCGTGCGGTAGCGCACGAAGGTCGGGAAGCGGAGCCGGCCGATGGCGGCGGCGTCCCGCGTGGCGCCGTCGATCACGGCCCCCCGCACGCGCCGCGTGCGGAACCAGTGCGCGGACAGTTCGCCGAAGTGTGCGGCCGTGTTGTCGTTAGCCGCCAGCACCAGGACCGAGTTGCCGGGCACCGTCCCCAGCATCTTCAAGAACTGCCGCAGCGTCTGATCGCGCTCGCGCGCCGACCCTCGATGCGGGCGGCCGCGCGCGGTGAACGCGTAACCGGCCAGCCGCATGTCGGCGGTGAGCGGCTGGATCGTGGACGGCAGGGTCTGACGCGACAGCCCCATCTCGTCCATGACGTCGGTGACGGCGGGAGTGGGGAGCTTCCCGAATCGCCGCGGCAGGTTGTCAGCAGACCTCGCCATCGTCGGCTCCTCGCAAGAGGTTCGCGAGCGGCACCAGCGCTAGCTCAGGCCGTGAGTGCCGCCCGCGCGAAGCTTCAACGCGTCCGGAGACCGGCCAGTAGCGCGCGGGGCGGGACGTAGTCGCCGGCGACGCCGAGCAGGAGGTCGAGGAGTGCCGGGCGGCGCGCCAGGACGCGCGCCGCCAAGTTCGCCAGCCAGCGGCGCCGGATGACGGCCTGCAGCGCGCGGACGAAACGCTCCTTGTCGCCGAAGCAGGCGCGCCGGGCCCGCTCGTAGGCGGCCAGCGTCGCCGCCGACCAGTCACCCGCCCGGAACGCCTGCGCGGCCGTCTCCGCCGCCAGCTCGGCCGCGCGCAGGGCGCTGAAGACACCCTCGCCCGTCAGCGGGTCGTAGAAGCCCGCGGCGTCGCCGACCAGCAACACGCCCCCCACCCGCGGCGGCCGCACCCGGTAGGCGAGTGGCCCCATCGCCTGCACCGGCGCCACCCGCTCGGCGCCGCTCACGCGCCGGGCCAGATGCGGCAGCTGCCTGACACGCGCGGCGAAGAAGACGTCCAGCCGATCGCTCCACGGCGTCACGTGCTCGAGCGGGACGACGATGCTCATGTTCACGCGGTCGGGCGCCAGCGGGTTCAAGATCGCGTAGTCGGGCGGGTCCACGAAGATCTCGCCGGCGTCGCGGCAGTCCGGCAGCCCCGCCACGTAGGTGACGAGGGCCATGCGCCGCAGGCGGTGGGGGCGGCGGCACCCCAGCCGCTGGGCGATCACCGAGGCGCGGCCATCGGCGCCGACCACCAGCGGCGCGCGAAAAGCGCGCCGCCGGCCCTCGGCGTCGATCGCCTCCACGCCGACGATCCGGTCACCCTCGCCGAGGACGTCGGTCACGCGCACCTGCTCGCGGAAGTCCACGGGCAGGGCGCGGAGCCGATCGACCAGCGCGGCGTCCAGCCTCGAGCGCGCGAGACCCATCGCGTGCCCCCGATAGGGCTGCCAGGGCCCCACCGTACGATAGGTGCCGGCGACGACCGTGCCGTCGGGCGCGGTGATCCGCATGCCCGTCACCAGCGCCGCGCCGGCCGCGTCGAGGGCCTTGAGCACGCCGAGGCCGTCGAGGATGCGCACCGCCTCGGGGCTCAGGTACTCGCCACAAACCTTCGGGCGGGGGAACTTCGCCCGGTCGAGCACGAGGACCTCGAGGCCCCGCTCCGCCAGGAGGATGGCGGTCGCCGCGCCGGCCGGGCCGGCGCCGACGACGATGGCGTCCGCCTCCGACCTCATGCCAGCACCGCCACGATCCGGCCGAGCCACGGATAGCGACGAATCGCAACGCGCGCGAGGCCGGCCTTGTCGGCCAGCACCCGCAGCTCCTCCGCCGCGTAGGCGCGGCGGACCGAGAGCGGCCCGTCGTGGCGCGAGAAGCGGTGGCGGCAGAAGAGCCGCGTCACCAGCCACACCAGGCCCAGCGTGAGCCGCGAGCGCAGCAGGTCGTTGACCACCACCCCCCCGCGCGCGGTCGCCCCCATCTCCCGGAGAGACGCGACCGCGGCATCGGGCTCGAGGTGGTGGAGCGTCAGCGACGCCGTGACGACGTCGGCCGCGCCCTCCCGGAAGGGCAGCGCCGTGGCGTCCGCCCTCACCCGGAGGATGCCGGCGCCGGCGCCCGCGCACTCCCGGTCGACCACGACGACGCGGACCGCGCGTCCCCCGCGCCGGGCCCAGCCGATCAGCCGGTGGGCGAAGTCCCCGCGGCCGCCGCCGACGTCGACGACCAGCAGCGCCCGCCCCCCGGCCGCCGCCCCGGCCAGGCGGCGGATCTCGCGCAGCGTCAGCCAGTAGCCGCCGAACCAGGCATTGAGCCGATCGATGTCGTCGAGCGAGGCGTCGCGATCCGCCCGCGGCACGGGCCGGTCCAGATACTCGATCGCTCCCTCCACTCGCGGCATCACCATGGGACACCGCTCGCCTCGGCCGCGCGGGACCTTCTATGTTCGCTCGCCTCGGGCGCAGGGGCCCCAGCCCCTGGCCGCCCTGCGGCTCGCCCCGCGGGCCGGCCTGCGGCTCGCACGTCCTTGTTCATCGCTCGCCTCGGACGGGCGGGGCCCAGCCCGCCGCCGCCCTACGGCTCGCACTGCGACCCAGGCTCGCCTCGGCCGCGGGCCGGCCTGCGGCTCGCACTACCATCTAAGCAAGGCGCCTTCGGCCGCGAAGCCGGGGCCGAGGCCGATCATGAGCCCCCAATCGCCCGGCACCGGCGACCCGGCGCGTAGCGTCTCCTCGAGCACGAAGAGGATCGTCGCCGACGACATGTTGCCGTACCTTCTCAGCACCCCCCGCGCGTGCGCCATCTGCTCGTCGGTGAGCCCGAGCAGCCCGCGCGCGCGATCGAGCACGCGCCGCCCCGCCGAGTGCAGGATCCAGTGGCGGATATCCTCGCGCTTGAGTCCCTGGACGTCCATCAACGCCTTCGCCATCTCCCCGAGCATGGCGGCGCCGATGCGGCGCACGTCCTTCGAGAGGACCACCCGGAGGCGGCCGCCGGGATACTCGAAGCCCATCGCGTCGAGATGCTCGGGTCTGAAGAGCGTGCGGTGGGCCACGATGGCGGGGCCATTGTCGGTGGCCGACAGCGCCAGGGCTCCGGCGCCGTCGGCGAAGATGGCGTGGGCGACCGCCGACTCCAGGCGCTGATCGAGGAAGTACGCGGCCGAGCAGATCTCCACCGCCACCACCAGCGCGCGGTGCTCCGGGAACGCGTGGAGATGATTCCACGCCTGCTGCAGCGCCACCATCGCGGAGGCGCAGCCGGTGTCGCCCACGTGCGCGCGCTGGACGTCGGCCCGACAGCCGAGGCGCCCGATCAGGTGAGCGTCCAGGCTCGGGGTGAGGCGCCCGGTGCAGGTGGTGGTGGCGACGAAGTCCACGTCGCCGGCTGTCCAGCCGGCCAGCGCCAGCGCCCGCCGCGCCGCTGCCTCCGAGAGCTCCAGCGCGCCTCGCCGGAAGCGATCCTGCAGCTCGTCCACACTCTCGTCGGGACGGAAGCGGCGGGGGTCGATGTAGAGGAAGCGGCTCTCGATCTGGCTGCGCTCGAAGAAGCCGCGGCGCTGCCCGTCCGTGTAGCCGGAAAGCGCCAGCAGCTCGGCCTGCGTGAACCGGTAGGGGGGCGTCGCCGTCGCCACGGCGGCGATCCTCGGCATCGGCATTCCACCCTCCATCGCCCGAAGGACTTCGCGTAAGATAGGAGCCGATTCCGAGCATACTGCGAGGGCCCGCCTCATGCCACTGTTCAGCTTCGAGGGAAAGCGCCCCCACGTGCACCCGTCGGCGTTCATCGCGCCGACCGCGGTCCTGATCGGCGACGTCACGGTCGAGGAGAACGCCTCCATCTGGTACAACGCCGTCATCCGTGCTGACTTCGGTCCGATCGTCATCCGGCGGGGCGCCAACGTCCAGGACTGCGCCGTCGTCCACGTGACGCCCGTCAATCCGGTGGAGGTAGGCCCCGGCGCGACGATCGGTCACACCTGCGTCGTCCACGGCGCCACCCTCGGTGAGGAGGCGCTCGTCGGCAACGGGGCGACCGTCCTCGACGGCGCCCGCATCGGAGCGCGCGCCATGATCGGCGCCGGCGCGCTGGTCACCCCGGGCACCGAGATTCCCGAGGGCATGCTCGCCCTCGGCGCGCCCGCCAAGATCAAAGGACCCCTGGCCGGGACCCCGGCCGAGTTCTGGGTGCGCGCCAATCCCACCGGCTACCAGGCCCTGGCCCAGCGCCACAAGCACGGCATCGTGGCCATCGGGGGATGATTCCGGCGGCGCACCCCGAGCGGCACTTCACGGGCAACCGGGCCGTGCGCGACCTCGTGCTCGGCATGGCGGACGGGCTGACCGTGCCCTTCGCGCTGGCGGCCGGGCTCACCGGAGCCATCGACACGACGTGGATCATCGTAGTGGCCGGGCTCGCCGAGGTCGCCGCCGGCGCCCTGGCCATGGGCCTGGGCGGCTACCTGGCGGCCAGGAGCGACGCCGAGCACTATGAGAGCGAGCGCCGGCGCGAGCAGCGCGAGGTCCGCGAGAAGCCCGAGGCGGAGGCGGCGGAAGTGGTCGAGGTCCTGGAGACGTACGGCGTCAAGGCGGAAGAGGCCCGGCCCCTCGTCGACGCCTTGAAACGGCACCCGGAGGGCTGGGTGGACTTCATGATGCGTTTCGAGCTGGGCCTCGAGCGGCCCGATCCGGGCCGGGCGCTGGCGAGCGCGCTGACGATCGGCGGCGCCTACGTCATGGGCGGGCTCATCCCGCTGTGGCCCTACATGGTCTTCCCCCAGGCGACCAGCGCCCTGACGGTCTCGACCGTCGTCACCATCGTGGCCCTGCTGGTCTTCGGTTACATCAAGGGGCGCTTCACCGGAGCGCCGCCCGTGCGGAGCGCGCTCCAGACGGCGCTGATCGGCGGGCTGGCCGCCGGCGCCGCCTTCGCCATCGCCCGCGCGATCGCCTGACGGCCATGCCCATCAAGCGCATCGCGTTCCTCGTGTTCCCGCGCCTGACCCTCCTCGACTTCATCGGCGGCTACGACGCCCTGCGACGCGTGGCCACCATGGGGGTCGATCCCGCCGTGACCCACCGAGTCATCGGGACGGACGCCGAGATCGGGGACGAGACCGGGCTCCTGATCAGGCCCGACGCGGTCTACGAGGACCTGGCCGCCTTCGACCTCCTCTACGTCCCGGGCGGCTTCGGCACGCGCGCGCTCGTCAACGACGCGCGCCTGATCGATTATCTGAAATCGTGGGGGACCGAGCGCCCGTTGGCGTCGGTCTGCACGGGCGCGCTGCTGCTCGGCAAGGCCGGCTATCTGGCCGGCCGGCGGGCGACCACGCACCACCGGGCCTACGACCTTCTCCGACCCTACTGTCGCGAGGTCGTCAGCGACCGGCGCATCGTCGACGAGGGCCAGGTGGTCACCGCGGGGGGCGTGGCCTCCGCGCTCGACCTCGGGCTCTACCTGGTCGAGAGGTTCTGGGGCACCTCCGCCCGGGAGGAGATCGCCGCCCAGATGGAGTACCGCGGCTACTCGGCGGTGTGATCCAGTCGGAGGGGGCCTCGACGGCCCCCTCCGAAACCTCCCCCAGCAAGGATTGCGCGGGCGAAGCCCGCGCTCGAACGGTGGTTACTCCGACGCGCTCCTGTAGCCTCTCACCGGCCACAGCGGCTTCACGAACTGCTCGAGCCACTCCTCCAAGATCTGGCGGAGCGATCGAAGCGGTCCCGGCTTGACACCACGCCGATCCATCGTGCGCTCCCCCCACCGGCTAGCGCGCCTAGCCGGCGTGGGGCTGCTCGCGACGGTGCCGGTCGGCCGAGAGCATCGCGAAGATCCGGAGCAACAACTCCTCGTGATCCGCGACGTTGTGCGGGAAGACTCCGAACTCGGCGAGATCGACGAGGTCGACCGTGCGGAGCCTGACCTCGGCGCCGCGCTCACCCAGCGTGACGGCCTGGAAGCACGAGCGGCCGGGTCCGGGATGATCGGTGACGAGCACGAAGTGCAGCGCCGGCCAGTGACGTCGGGCCAGGACGAAGATCGAGGAGTCCCGGCGCTTGTTCTCGAGCGCGATGAACTGCTCGACGAAGGGCCGATAGGTGACGTCGATCAGGAACTCGCGCTCGGCGCCCTCCGGCCCCGGGACGAAGACGAAGAAGCTCGGCGCGAAGTCCTCGCGGACGAATCGGGGCTTGCTGCCATCCGCGTCGAAGGGGCGCACGCGGTAGCGGGCCCGGCGGAAGATCGACTCCACCAAGGCGACGGCGATCCGGTCTTTCGTCTCATGAAGATCCACGGCCCGCCGGTAGAGCAAGACCGGGGCCACGCCGTCACGCCGTCGCCGACGTGATCTTTCGAGGGGTTCCGATCGTTCGGCGGCCGGGCGGGGTGTCAGCCTGACAGACAGTGACCAGGAAGCGGACAGCCCGTCACCGCCCCTGGAACTTCGGCGCGCGCTTCTCCTTGAAGGCGGCGACGCCCTCGGCGTGGTCGGCCGTCTCACGGACGATCGCCATGTGGGACGACACGAGGTCGAGGTGCGTGCGGAGGTCGAGCCGCAGGCTCTGATAGACCAGCCGCTTGATCATGCGGACGGGGATCTGGGGCCCGCTCGCGATTTGTTCGGCCAGCGCGCAGGTGGCGTCCCTGAGCTGGGCGGCGGGGACCACGCGGTTGACGATCCCCAAGCGGAGCGCCTCGGCCGCCTCGACGAAGTCCGCCGTCCACAAGAGCTCCAGCGCCTTGGCGACGCCCACCAGGCGCGGCAGGAAGTAGGTGTCGCCGTCGCCGGGGACCAGCCCCACCTTCACGTAGCCCGTCGAAAAGCGCGCCTCCTCGGAGGCGATGCGCACGTCGCACATGAGGCACATCCCCATGCCCGCCCCCACCGCCAGGCCGTTGACCATCGCGATCACCGGCTTGTCCATGGCCTCCAGCGTCTTGGGGATCCGGTGGATGTGCTCCCAGAGCTGGTTCTTGTGGTCGAGCCCGCTGGGCTTGCCCTCGCCCATGCGCCCCACGTCGCCGCCGGCGCAGAAGGCGCGGCCGCTTCCGGTGACGACGACCACGTGGACGCGGTCGTCCCGCTGGGCTTCGCCCAGGGAGGCGGCCCAGGCGTCGACCATCGGCCCCGTGAAGGCGTTGAGCTTGTCGGGACGGTTCAAGGTGATGGTGGCGATCCGGTCCTTCACCTCGTAGAGCAGCTCACTCATGACCCATCAGTCTTTGGGCAGCCCGAGCACGCGCTCCCCCAGGATGTTTCTCAATATTTCCGACGTTCCCGCGCGGATCCCGCTGGCCTGGGCGAGCAGCGCATAGAACTCCCACTGGCCCTCGTCCGGCGCCCACGCCGAGCCGTGGGCGACCTGTGCATATGGGCCGATCACCTCGGCGGCGACCTGCGCCAGCTCCTGGTCCACCTGGCTCCAGAAGAGCTTGGAGGTCGAGCCTTCGGGCCCCGGCTGACCGCCCCGGAGAATGTTCGTGAGGCTCCGATAGGCGTTGAGCTGGAGCGCCTGCTCGCCGATCCAGATGTTGGCGATCTTCTGCCGCACGACCGGATCGCGGGCCCGTCCGCGCTCCCCCGCGAGCTTGACCAGGCGGTGCACCGCGTTGCGCAGCGAGATGTGCCGGATGAAGGTCAAGAGGTCGCGCTCGTAGGCCAGCGTCGTGAGGGCGACGCTCCACCCCTCGTTCGGCTTGCCCACGAGGTGGTCCACGGGCACCCGGACGGTGTCGAAGAAGACCTCGTTGAACTCCGCCTCGCCCGTGATCTGGCGGAGGGGCCGGACCGTGATGCCGGGCGATTTCATGTCGACCAGCAGGAAGGTGATGCCCTTGTGCTTGGGGGCCGCGGGATCGGTGCGGACCAGCAGGAAGCACCAGTCGGCGACGTGGGCCATGCTCGTCCACACCTTCTGGCCGTTGACGACGAAGTGATCGTCCACGAGCGCGGCGCGCGTCTGGAGATTGGCGAGATCCGAGCCCGCGTTGGGCTCGGAGAATCCCTGACACCAGATCTCGTCGGCGGTGAGGATCCCGGGAAGGAAGCGCTTCTGCTGGGCCGGCGTGCCGTGCTTCATGAGGGTCGGCCCCAGCATCGAGAGGCCGCCGCGGTTGACGAACTGCGGCGATTCCGCGCGCGCCAGCTCCTGGTAGAGGATGACCTGCTCGACCAGGGTGGCGCCGCGGCCCCCGAACTCGCGCGGCCAGTCCATGCCGACGTAACCGGCCTCGTACATCCGCTTCTGCCAGCCCCGGAGCTTTCGGACCTCTTCGCGGTCGGCCCGGGAGGCGGCGAAGGCGCGACCGCGCAGGTCGTCTGGCAGGTTCTGCTCCAGCCACCGCTGGACCTCCTTGCGGAATGCCTCCTGCTCGGGCGTGAAATCGAAATCCATCAGTGCATCACCACCCCGCCGTCGACGTTGAGAGCCTGCCCGGTGATGTTCCGCGCCTCGTCGGAGGCCAGGAAGACCGCGGCCCAGGCGATGTCGTCGGGAGTCTGCTCGCGCTTCATGGGCACGAGGTCGGCCACGCGCCTTTCGAACACCTGGCGGGGCGTCATTCCCGCGAAGGCCGGGTTGGTCGTGGCGATGTGCGCGGCCAGCTTCTCCCAGAACGCGGTGTAGAGCACCCCCGGGCAGATCGCGTTCACGGTGACGCCGTAGGGCGCCAGCTCCTTGGCGACGATCCTGGTAAACGTGATGACGCCCATCTTGGCCACGCTGTACGGCGGCATCGTGAGCGCGGCGATGGGGCCGGCGATGGACGCGATGTTGATGATGCGCCCGCTCTTCCGCTCGATCAGGTACGGCGCGATCGCCTTGCAGGTGAGAAACACCGACTTGGTGTTCACCGCGAACGCGCGGTCCCAATCCTCCTCGGTGTTGTTGGTGAAGGGCATCCCGGGAGAGGCCGCCGCGCCGGCGTTGTTGACGAGGACGTCGATCTTGCCGAGGGTCTCCCGCGTGCGGTCGATCATGGCTTTGGCGTCGGCGGCGCTCGTCACGTCCGTCTTCATGGCGGCCACCCGCCGCCCTAACGCCTTGATCTCGGACGCCACCTTTTCGGCGTTCAGGACCTGGATGTCGGAAATGGCGACGTCCGCGCCCTCGCGGGCCATGGCCAGGGCGATCCCACGTCCGATGCCGCTGCCCCCACCCGTTACGATCGCGACTTTGCCCGCCAGCCGCATTCGCTTCCTCCGATCTCCTCTATAATCGAGGGCTCCGGGAGGCACTCATGACAACACAGCATCTCCGCAGCCGCAACTGGTTCGGGCGACGGGACCTGGACGGGTTCGTCCATCGCTCGTGGCTCAAGACCGAGGGGTTCAGCGATCTCGTCTTCGACGGCCGTCCGGTGGTCGGCATCGCCAACTCCTGGTCCGAGCTGACCAACTGCAACGCCCATCTGCGCCAGGTCGCCGACGCGGTCAAGCGCGGCGTGTGGTCCGCCGGCGGCTTCCCGCTCGAGTTCCCGACGATCTCGCTCGGGGAAGTGCTGATGAAGCCCACCACGATGCTCTTCCGCAACTTGATGGCGATGGACGTCGAGGAGTGCATCCGCGCCTATCCGCTGGACGCGGTCGTGCTGCTCTCGGGCTGCGACAAGACCACCCCCGCCATGCTCATGGGCGCGGCCTCGGCGGACATCCCTGCGCTCATGGTCACCGGCGGCCCGATGCTCCGGGGCAAGTGGCGCATGGAGGAGCTGGGCTCGGGCACCGACGTCTGGCGCCTGTGGGCGGAGCGCCGGGCCGGACGTCTCACGGACGAGGAGCTGTGCGAGGCGGAATCCTGCATGTCCCGCTCGGCCGGTCACTGCATGGTCATGGGCACGGCGTCCACGATGGCCTCGATGGCGGAGGCGCTGGGCATGACCCTGCCGGGCAACGCCGCCATTCCCGCGCCGGACTCGCGGCGCCTGGCGCTGGCCGAGCTGTCCGGCCGCCGCGCGGTCGCGCTGGCGCTGGCCGGCGGTCCCAAGCCCTCCGAGATCATGACGGCGATGGCGTTCGACAACGCCATCCGCGCCGACATGGCCATCGGCGGCTCCACCAACGCCATCATCCACCTGGTGGCGATCGCCGGCCGGCTGGGCGTGCGGCTCCCGCTCTCCCGCTTCGACGAACTGTCCAAGACCACGCCCCTCCTGGCCAACCTGCGCCCGTCGGGGAAATATCTGATGGAGGACTTCTTCTACGCCGGCGGGCTGCCGGCGGTGCTCAAGGAGCTGTTACCGCTACTCCACGGCGACGCGCTCACCGTGAACAGCGCCTCGATGGCCGACAACGTCCGCGAGGCGCAGTGCTACAACGAAGACGTCATCCGTCCGCTCGCGATGCCACTGGGGTCCGAGGGCGGAACCGTGATCCTCTCCGGCAACCTCTGCCCCGACGGCGCCGTGCTCAAGCAGTCGGCGGCCTCGCCGCACCTGCTCACCCATCGGGGGAAGGCGGTCGTCTTCGAGGACCACGACGATCTGCACCGGCGGATCGACGACCCCGCGTTGTCGATCGACGACGCGTCCGTGCTCGTCCTCAAGCACGCCGGCCCCAAGGGGGCTCCCGGCATGCCGGAATGGGGCGCGGCCCCGATTCCGGCGCGCCTGCTGAAGAAGGGCCTCAAGGACATGGTGCGGATCTCCGACGCGCGGATGAGCGGGACGTCGTACGGCACGGTGGTGCTCCACGTGGCGCCGGAGTCGGCCATCGGGGGTCCCCTGGCGCTCGTACGCGAGGGCGACGAGATCGAGCTGAACGTGCCGAAGCGCACGCTGACGCTCCGCGTGGGCGATGAGGAGCTGGCCCGTCGCCAGGCGGCCTGGAAGCCGCGGCCGCCCCACTTCACCCGCGGCTACGGCCGGCTCTTCCTCGATCACGTGCTGCAAGCCAACGAGGGCTGCGACTTCGACTTCCTGCGTGGCCGGACGCCGGCGCGCGCCGAGGACACCGCCGGCCCTTCGCACTCCTGAGACGGCGGCGCGCCCGAGACCCCCTCCGACGACCTAGTGCCGTTCCAACTATTCGCGCCTAGGAAGGCACCGTGTACGTCGTTCGTGGACAGATTTAGTATCAACAAGTTGGAACGGCACTAGGGGGCCTGCACCCCCAGCCCGGCGCCCGCGGCCGCGCGGTCGTTGAGCGCGATCACTCCGGGCGGGCTCGCGCCCTCCAGGCGTGCCGCCGTTGCCGACGCGAGGAACTCCGCGGATGATCGGAAGTCACGGCGCCCCCCTGGACGCATCGCCAGCGCGGCTCTCGGCAGCGCCGATTCGGCTGCCTGGGACTTCGGGGTGACGGTCGGGGGCGGGGCCAGCCGGCCCACCTCCCGCGGCTCGACCCGGACCGCGCGGCCGGTGGTCGCTTCGACAGCGGAACGCGGGGGCTCGGAGCTCACGATCGGCGCCGGCGGGGGCACGTCGAGTGGCTGTGTGAAGACCAGCAGCGTCGCGATGACGGCGAGCGCGACCGCGGTCCCCGGCACCAGCAGCTCCCACGCCGGCGCCTCCGGCGCCGAGTCCACCACGTGAGGGGGAAAGCGAAGGTCCTCCCGCAGGCGGGTGGTGCACCGGCGGCAGATGCCCTCGCTGAAGACGATCCCCAGATCGCGCCACGAGGCGACGCCGTACACGAGGGGGTACCCGTGATACTTGCGATGCCAGGCGCAACGCCGGACCACCATCGCAGAGCGAGCGGAGCAAAACATGTGCCGCGATGCCAGCCATGCGTGGCCGGCATTTTCGGGGCGCCTCCGGGAGGCTCGGGTGTGAAGGCCGTTACCGGTGGCTGTCACCCCCGAGGACAGTCCTCAGCGACCCTCCGGCCGCGCGCAGGACGCGGGCGGCGGCCGGCGCGGACAGTCCCCGCCGCGCCATGACGATGGCCAGGCGCACGCGGTTGCTGGCGGCGTCGAGCGCACGAGCCGCCGCTGGGCGCGGCACACCCGCGACATCCTGAATGAGCCGCAGCGCGCGGGCGCGGAGCTTCCGCGAGCGCGGTTGCAGATCGACCATCCGGTTGCCGTAGACGCGACCCAGTCGGGCCATGGTCGCGGTGGTGAGCGTGTTGAGCACGAGCTTGGTGGCCGTCCCGGCCTTCAGCCGCGTGGATCCCGCCAGGACTTCTGGGCCCGGACGCAGTGCGATGAGCGCCGGGGCGGCCCCGCCGCGCCGGCGCGTCGGGTTACAGACGACGAGCGCGGTCGCCGCGCCCCGGCGCCGGGCCGCCGCCAGCGCCGCGCGCACGAACGGCGTCACCCCGCTCGCCGAGACACCCACGACCACGTCGGCCGGGCGCACGCGCGCGCCCACCGCCCGCGCGGCAGCCGTCACATCGTCCTCGGCGCCCTCCCGCGAGCGGAAGACCGAGGCGCGGCCGCCGGCCATGATCGCCTGCACGAGCCCGCGCGGGGTGCCGAAGGTCGGCGGGCACTCGGCGGCCTCCAGCACGCCCAGCCGGCCGCTGGTGCCGGCGCCTACGAAGAACAGACGGCCGCCCCGCCGGAGCGACGCGACGATGAGGTCCACGGCGCGCGCGATCGCCGGCAGTGCGCGCCCCACCGCCCACAGCGCCTGCCGGTCCTCGCGGTTCATGAGGCGGGCGATCGCCAGCGGGCTCATGCGGTCGAGCGCGCGACTCGCGCGATTGGCGCGCTCCGTCAGCAGCCGATCGTAGCGGGGGCGGGGCATGACGCTCGCATCGTACCCCGATTCGCCGCCCCGACGTGACGAACGCCGGCGCGCCGGCAGCGCCCCGTGGGCTACTATCGTGCGCGTGCCCCGCGTCGCATCCGGTCTCGACGTGCTCGTGCGCCGCCGCGCCGCGCTCCTGAGGGGCAAGCGCTTCGCGCTGCTGGCTCACCAGGCATCCGTCGATGGCCGGCTCGAGCACGCCGTCACGCTCCTGGCCGACCTGCCTCGTGCGCGCCTGGCCCGACTCTTCGCCCCCGAGCACGGGCTCTGGGGCGCGGCCCAGGACCACGCGAGAGTCGGAAGGTCCCGCGACCCCACGACCGGGCTGCCCGTCGAAAGCCTCTACGGCCTGCGTCGCGCGCCGACGCCCGCGATGCTGCGCGACCTTGACGTGCTGGTCGTGGACCTGCAGGACGTCGGCGCCCGGTACTACACCTTCGTGTGGACGATGGCCCTGACCATGCGGGCGTGCAGGCGGGCCGGGGTGCCGCTGATCGTGCTCGACCGGCCGAACCCGCTCGGCGGTGTCGCCGTCGAAGGCAACGTCCCCGACCCCGCCTTCGCCTCCTTCGTGGGCCTCTACCCCCTGCCGGCGCGCCACGGGATGACGATCGGCGAGCTGGCGGGCTACCTGAACTCCGAGCACGCGCTCGGCTGCGCGCTGACGGTGGTACCGATGAGCGGCTGGCGCCGGGGTATGGCGTGGGAGGACGCCGGGCTGCCGTGGGTGGCGCCGTCACCGAACATGCCGACGCTCGACACCACGCGCGTCTATCCGGGCGGCTGTCTCATCGAGGGCAGCAATCTCTCAGAGGGACGGGGCACGACGCGCCCGTTCGAGTGGGTGGGCGCGCCCTTTCTCGACGCTCATCGGTACGCCCGGCTCCTCAACGCCGAGCGCCTGCCCGGCGTTCTCTTCCGGCCCGCGCGCTTCGCCCCGACCTTTCACAAGTGGGCCGGGCGGCTGTGCGGCGGCGTGCAGGTGCACGTCACCGATCGCGATCGCTTCCGACCATTCGTCACCGGGCTGGCCCTGCTGGCCGCGGCGCGGCGTTTGGCGCCCCGCCGCTTCGCCTGGCGCCGGCCGCCCTATGAATTCGAGCGCCGGCGCCTGCCCATCGACATTCTCTGCGGCACCGACGTCATCCGTCGGGCGCTCGAGCGGGGCACCGCGCTCGGAGAAATCGAGCGCGGCTGGCGGAGACCGCTCGAGGGTTGGAGGCGAAGGCGCGTTCCGTACCTCCTCTACCCGTGACCGGCTTCGTCAGCCCGAGAACAGGCGCGCGAAGAAGTTCTTGACGCTGTGGCCGAAGGAAACGGCCCCGTCCTTGACGTGCTCCCAGGTGGTCTTGGCCTTCGGCTCGGCCGCCTTGCCGGCTTCCTTCAGCTTGTCCCCGGTGAACTTGGCGCCCTCGACGACGGTCTTGCCGATACCTTTGACCGTATCCTCGACACCCTGGCCGATCTTGCCGTCGCCGATCTTCTTGGCGCCGCTCTCCACCTGGTTGGTCGCCGCCTTCACCTTCGAGTCGTCGGCGGTCCAGCCGGGTAGCGCCCAGAGCATGGCCAAGCCCAGTGCCAGCGCCATGATGAACGTTCTCATCGCCAACCTCCCTGATAGGCCTGGAGTCCTTGCATTCATCTTACCAACGGCGGGCGATCGATCGACCCGGCGACATGGGCCCGCCCCGCAGAGACCTCGCGGGGCGGGCCGAGGGGAACGCTGCCGATTAGCCGGCGTAACCCTTCGAGCGCATACAGGTCGCGTAGGCATCACGGTAGCGCTGGTCGTTCTTCTTGCCCTCATTCAGCCCGTAGAGGGTGCCAGCCCCGGCGCCCACCACGCCGCCGATCGCTGCGCCCTTACCGGCGCCCTTGCCACCGTCGGCGATGGCGCCGCCGGCGGCCCCGACCGCCGCCCCGACCACCGCGCCGACCGCGGCGTCCTTCACGACCTCCATGGCCTTGTCACCCTGCCCCGCCTGCTGCGCCGCGTACTGGTTACACGCGTTGATCGCCGCCTGCGTCGGCATCGTGGACACGGGCGCCGTCGCGGCGCCCGGTCGTGACGCCGCCGGCGCGGCAGGTCGCGAGGCCGGAGCTGGGGGCGCGACCATCTTCGCGCCGGTGTCCGAGCCGCTCCAGTTCGCGACGACGAGACCGGTGATGAGCGCGGTCACCATCACCAGCGCCATCCCGATCGCCGTCATCTTCCACGGGTTCCAGTTGTTGTCTGCCATGTCGCTTCCTCCTTGAGGCTTCGTCCCCGTACCCTCGCCTATCGGCCCCGTCCGGCCCACCGCCATGACCGCTTCTCTATGCAATCTTCCCATCCGTCTGCGGGGCGTGCACCGCCTGTGCCAGACCCGGACCAAGCTGGAAATCTTATTCTTATGAATAGGTTACGCTCCACGCCCGACTCTCATGGGGGGCCGATCTGTCACCGGGCCGACAACTACGTGAACTTCTTACGGACGCCGCAGCGCGGCCAAAGAGCCGGCGTCCGTTAAAATCGCCACGTGAGCGACTTTGAAGACCTCGTCGGCGAGCGGTTGATGCTTGGCCTGCCAGGCGCTGTGCTCCGGGACGAAGACATCGCGCTCTTCCGCGACACGCGCGCGACGGGCCTGATCCTCTACCGGCGCAACTTCGAAAGCCCCGAGCAGCTGGCGAGGCTGATCACGCGACTCGAGACGTCACTCGGCCGCCGACTGCTCGTCGCCACGGACCACGAGGGGGGCCGCGTCATCATGCTCGGCCGCGGCGTGACGATCTTTCCGGACAATCTCGCCGTGGGCGCGGCGGGCGAGGAAGCGTTCGCATCCCGCCAGGGCCTCATCGAGGCGCGCGAGCTGCGCCGGCTCGGCGTGGACCTGAACCTGGCACCAGTGCTCGACGTCCTCACCGAGCGCTACAGTCCCAACATCGGCATCCGGTCATACGGCAAGGACCCGTCGATTGTCGCCCGCTACGGCGCCGCCCGGATCAGGGGGATGGCCCGGGGCGGCCTGTCGGCGTGCGCCAAGCATTTCCCCGGCAAGGGCCATTCCCCGCTCGACGCGCACCTGCGGCTGCCGCGGATCGACTCGACCTGGGACGAGATGCACGCCATCCATCTCGTGCCGTTCTTGGAGGCGATCGCGGCCGGCATCGACTGCGTGATGACGTCCCATCCCGTGTATCCCAACCTCGATCCCTCTGGCGTGCCCGCCACCTTCTCGCGCCTGATCGTCGAGGAGTACCTGCGCGGTCAGGTGGGCTTCCGTGGCGTCATCGTCTCGGACGATCTCGAGATGGGCGCGATCGCGGAGACATGCCCTATCGCCCAGGCGGCCGTTCGCGCCGCGGCGGCGGGTCACGACCTGCTCCTCGTGTGTCACACGGAGCGCGCGCAGCGCGCGGCGGCCCAGGCGCTGGTCGACGCCTACCGGTCGGGCGCGCGGCCCCTGCGCGAGCTGGAGGCCAGCGCGCAGCGGGTGCGGCGCCTGCGGGAGTCGCGCCCGGCCCGCTTCGAGGGCGGCCCGCCCGCCGCCGAGCCCGATGGGGCGCCGCTGGCCATGGCCATGGCGACGCGCGCGGTGACCGTCGTCGCTCCGGGCCGACCCGACTTCAAGCGGGGGCTCAACCGGCGCGTCGTGGTCATCTTCCCTCGCTTTTCGGACCTGGCCCCGCGCATCACCGTCGAGCCGGAGCTGACCGACGAGAAAGGCTATGTCGCGCGCGCGTTCGCCACCGCCGGCGTCAGCCCGGAGACCGCGCTGGTGGGCATCGAGCCGTCGCCGGCGGAGACCGCCGAGGCGGCCGAGCGGGCGGGCGGCGCCGACGCGACGGTGCTGTTCCTCTTCGACGCCCATCTCTACCCGTCCAACCGCGCGCTGCTCGACGCCGTCCAGGCCTGGGCGCGCACCCTGGCGGTCGTCCTCCTCCGCGATCCCTACGACGCCGCCCTCCTGGCGCCCGGCGTGCTGGGCCTCACCGCCTACGGCTTCCGCAAGTGCCAGCTCGACGCGGTGATCGCCCGCCTGGCCTACTGAACCGACGATCGCGACGGCGGGCAGCCCTCAGGCGGCGCCGATCACCCTCCGGTTGGCGTCGCGCAGCGCCGAAGCGTTCAACCTCGTGGGAATGACCTCACCCGAAGCGGTGTGAGGGTTCAGCTGAGCGTCCCGGCTCACCCCACACTCGACGACCTCGCGCAGGGCGGCGGTGAACTCGCGGGTCTCCTGGGGACTGATGAAGCGCGAGAGCGACTGCTCGATCAGCTCGTCGGGGCGGAAGCCCAGGAGCTGGGACGACGTCGTTGACCTGCAAGATTTTGCCGTGGAGGTCGGAGACGAACACGGGATCCGGGGCATTGGCGATGATCGTCGCGGCGTCAAGGTCCATTCTGGGCGCTCCCGCATCACCGCCCATTGCCAAGCTCCTCGGCCTGGCCACGTCTCATCGTGGCCCGGGTCTCCGCCGCGGCTTCATCCGCCGCGGCTCCCGGTCGTCGGATGAACCGAAGCGCCCCACACTGACACCCAGGCTGAGGCCTGGCACCTCCAACAGGAGCCGGAACAGCGCCGAGCGGGGGGGAGCGGAGGCCCGTGGGGCGCGGGGCCTGGGTCCCGAAGGCGAAACCTTCCCCCGCCCGCCCTCCGGGCGGAGGCCGTCGTACTGCCGGCGCTTTTCGGGGTCCGACAGGACAGCGTACGCCTCCTGGATCTCCAGAAAGCGTGCCGGCGAGCGCCGGGTCCGGGCGACGTCCGGGTGGTACTGCAGCGCGAGCCGGCGATAGGCCCGCTTGATGGCCGCCTGATCGGCGTGGCGGTCCACACCAAGGATCTTGTAGTAGTCCCTGCTGGAGCCCAACATTCCTCCGTCGCCTTGTGCCTCGCGTCGGCCGTGAGCGGCCAGCAGGCCTCCTCGGCGCGGGCTCTGCGAGCCCCGCGCCGATCACTCAGTTGCGCTGTTTGTTATCTTCGGAGGACTTCTCTCGTTTTTACCTCAAGACCGGGTCGTTGGAAAGCGTCTGCGCCTTGTCCTCACTCAGATCTCGTCTGCACGGGCACCGGCGGGCGGCGCCCCAGCATCACGCAATTCCGAGGCCCGTGACACGGGCCCCTCCCCATCACTTCTTCGCCAGCGGCGACAGCGCCACGGCCACCAGCATGGTCCCCGCGGTGCCCAGGATGACCAGCCACGACCACGCGAAGACGAGGATCTTCGTTTCCGACAGGACCAGCAAGGCCAGGTTCACCAGAGCCATCACGATCATGGCCGCCACGTTGGCCCGGTCATTCACCCGGCGGGGCCAGAGGAGCCCCAGCAGGAACACGCCCAGCAGCGAGCCGAAGGTGACGCCCGCAATCTTGAAGGCGAGCCAGAGGATCTGGTCGAACCGCGAGAATGCGTGGGCGAGCAGACCGAGGACTAGGCCGAATCCGACCACGCTGACCCGAGAGACGAAGAGGTAGTGGCGCTCGGGGCGCCCGCGGGCCAGGAGGGGCCGGTAGATGTCGGTGACGAACGACGCGGCCAGCGAACCCAGCGGCGAGTCGATCGAGGCCAGCACGATCGCGCTCAAGACGAGCCCACGCAGCACCGCCGGCATCGTCTGCTGGACGAAGTGCGGGAGGATCTCGTCGGGTCGGGAGACGGGGAGCGCCGGATGCTGGGCATAGAAGGTATAGAGGGTCGCGCCCAGGCCGAGGTAGATGGCCAGCGTCAGGAGCGTCCCCAGCGGGGTCAGCGCCAGGGTCCTCTGGCTCTCCCGGCGTGTCTCGACCGTGAGCAGGCGCTGCATCAAGTCGTGATCGGTCCCGAAGGCCGCCATCGAGCCGACGAACCCGTTGAGGACGGCGACCCAGACGATGTTGGGCTCGCTGAAGACGCGGGGCCAGAAGTCGGACGCGCCGGGGGCCGGCCCCCAGTTGACCACGTTCAGGCGGCCGGCGCGGCCGGCCACGGTGAGGACGGCCGCTGGCCCGCCGTCGACGAGCGAGATGGCGTAGCCGAGGGCCACGGCCCCGGCCGTGAGGAACACGACGGCCTGCAGGACGTTGGCCCAGACGACCGCTTTCACCCCGCCGGCGCCGATGTAGAGGATGCACACCGCGATGAACACGGCGATGGTCGGCCCCAGCGGCCACCCCAGGAGAATGGACACGGCCAGCGCGGCCGCCATCAGGCGCACGCCCGAGCCCAGCAGGCGCGTGACGAAGAAGAAGATGGAGGCGGTCACCTGGCTGGCGCGCCCGAAGCGGTGATGCAGGAACTCGTAGATCGTGGTCACGTCGTGCCGGTAGAAGGCGGGGATGAACAGGTAGGCGACGGCGAACTTGGCCAGGGTGGCGCCGACGAAGAACTGCACGTACTCCCAATTTTCGCTGTAGGCGGTGGCTGGCACGGAGATGATGGTGACCGCGCTGATCTCGGTGGCCAGGAACGACAAACAGGCCGCCCACCAGGGGACGCGGCGGCGGGCCAGGAAGAAGTCGACCGTGTCGCGCTGCTGCCGGGTGAAGCCGACCCCAATGGCCAGGAGGAGCGCGAGGGAGACGGCCAGGACCGCGTAATCGGGCCAGGTGAGACCGGAGGGCGTGCCGGGCACGCCCCATCATACTCTGCGGGTTAGCTCGCTTTACGGTCCACGACGGTCCGGATTTCGATCCGCTTCTTGCGCAGCCGGTCCATCAGGTCGTCCCACGACGACGACTGGATGATCCGGTTGAACTCGCTGCGGTAGGTCGAGACGAAGCTCACGCCGTCGATGAGGACGTCGTACACCTTCCACCGGCCGCCCGTGCGGTGCAGGCGATAGTCGAGGGCGGTCTCGGTGCGCCGCTTGCTGACGACGCGGGAGCGGACGGTGGCGTAGTCGCCGTCCACGAGCTCGCCCGTGTACACGATCTTCTCGCCCGAGTACGACTCGATCTTGCCCACGTAGGAGCGCTCGAGGAGGTCGGTGAAGAGCGAGATGAACTCGGCCTGCTCCTGACTGGACCGCGCGGCCCAGTGGCGCGACAGCGCGCGCCGCGACACTTCGTCGAAGTCGAAGAGATCCGTGGCGATGCGCCGGATCTCGAGCCGCGCCTTCTCGGGGCTCGGCCGCGCGGACTGCGGCGTCGGCTGCGTGTCTTCGATCGTCTGGAGCACGCGCATGACGGCCGACTGCACGACGTCGCGCGGCGTCATTGTCGGCGCCGCCGCGGCGACCGCCATCAAGAGCCAAGCCGCCAATGTCTTGCCCATCGCCCGCACCCCTTTCGGCGGAACTGTCAGCATCTACCATGCCATCCAGGACATCCCCCTTAACCACGTGATTTCGGGAGACTCCGGCTGGTGTGACTGACAGACAATACAGGACAGGGAGTCACGCCATGTCCGCGAATCGACACAGAGGACCCGACCGGCTCCCCCTCGGAGTCGGGGCTGACGTCGGTGGAACGTGGATTCGACTGCTGGCGCTCCGAGGTGGTCGTCGCGCCGCCCGTGTTGCGGTGCCGGCCACTGGCCTGCGCGAACTGGAGAAATTTTTTCCTACCGTCTGGAAGTCCCGCGGCTGGACTCGTCGCGACGTCGCCACGCTCGTCGTCGCCTCCCGCGGCGTCTGGACGGCGCGCGAGCGCCGCGCGCTGGTGCACCGCCTCCAGGGCATGGCGCGGCGGGTCGTCGTGCTCTCGGACGCTCAGGCGGCGCTGCTGGGAGCGCTGGGAACGCGGCCGGGCGTGCTGGTCCTGTCCGGTACGGGCTCGATCGTGGTCGGACGGGACGCGAGGGGACGATGGGAGCGGGCGGGTGGACTCGGCCCGTTATTCGGTGACGAAGGATCGGCCTTCTGGCTCGGGCGGGAGTGGCTGCGGGCCACGAGCCGGGGCGAGGACTTCACGCCGATACGCCGGCTCGTGCACGCTCGGAACCCCGTGGCACGAATCGCTACGCTCGCTCCCGCGGTGGTCCGGCGGGCCCGGCGCGGCCACCGCCGGGCGCGGGCCATCGTCACGGCCGGCCAGGCCCATCTGGCCGCGCTCGCGGCGGACGTCGCGCGGCGCCTCCGGCTTCCGCCGCCGGTCGCGATCAGCTGGGCCGGGAGCGTGCTGAGGGACAAGTGGTTCCGCGCGGGCCTCAGACGGGCGGTCGCGCGGGCCGGCGTGCGCGCGCGCTGGGTCGCGCCCGCCGCGGAGCCCGTCGTCGCCGCGGCGCGACTGGCTGGACGATTGGCGCCTCCCGCCGCCACACCGACTAGAATAAAGCTGCGATGACGCCGCGAGAGATGGAGAGCCTCGCTCCCCGCCCTCCTCACGCTCAAGACGATCGTCGACGAGGTGGGATGTGCCTGGCGTGGGCGGAGAACCCGTGGGGCGACGGGCGCGAGCGACCTTGAAGCGACGACTGGTCGTGACCGTGTGTCCGATTGAGCCCGGGGCCGTGACGCTGCCGCTCCGGCGGGGCGGCCGGCCCGTACGGATGGACGCCCGGGCGATCGCGCGTCATCTCCAGGCCCTCGTCGCCGACCGCAAGCTCGCGGACTGCGTACGCGTGCGGGAGGGCTGCGCCGGTGGCTGCACGGGGACGGGGCCCAACGTCGGTGTGACGATTCACCCCGCCCCCCGGCCGGGCGAGCGCACGGACCACGTGGCGATCGGCTGGAAGACCTACGTCTACTCGCTCGGCGCCCTGGACTGTCTGGCCGCGGTCATCGACGAAAACCTGGTCTCGCGCTAGCCAGTCGGAGGGGGCCTCGACGGCCCCCTCCGAGGCCTCCCCCTGAAAGGATTACGCAGGCGCTGCTTTCGAGCGCCGGCTCCGCCGGCGCAACCGAATCCTAGGGGGGAGGTATCGGAAGGGGGGCGAAGCCCCCCTCCGAGGAAACTAGAGCCACCCGGCGCGCTTGAAGCGGTAGTAGAGGAACCCGCAGGCGCCGACCATCACCGCCATCACCACCGGGTAGCCCCACGGCCACTCCAGCTCGGGCATCATTTTGAAGTTCATCCCGTAGATCCCGGCGACCATCGTCGGCACCGCGATAATGGCCGCCCACCCGGTCAGCCGCTTCATCGCTTCGTTCTGGGAGACGGAGATGAGCGAGAGGTTCGCCTCCAGCGCCGTCGTCAGCAGCTCGCGCAGCATGTCCACCATCTCGTTGATGCGGATAACGTGGTCGTAGATGTCGCGGAAGTACGGCCGGGTGTCCTCAGGGATCAGGTCCGCGTCGTAGCGCGTGAGCCGGTTGCAGACGTCCACCAGCGGGGAGACGGCCCGCTTGAGCTCCAGCAGGTCGCGCTTGAGCTGGTAGATGCGCGTGGTCGTCTCGCGGCTGAACGCCTCGCCGAAGATCTCGCCCTCCAGCCCCTCCAGCTCGTCCTCCAGCCCATCGACGATGGGGAAGTACTGGTCGACGATGAAGTCCATCAGGGCGTAAAGCACGAACCCCGATCCCTGGCTGAGCAGCGCCGGCGTCGACTCGCAGCGCGCGCGCACCTCGGCGTAGGAGAGCGAGGAGCCGTGGCGGACGGAGACGACGTAGCGCGGCCCCACGAAGATGTGGGTCTCGCCGAACTCGATGCGCTTCGCGGCGGCGTTCATGCGGGCGGTGCGCATGACCACGAAGAGCGAGTCGTCGTAGCGCTCGAGCTTGGGCCGCTGGTGGGCGCGCAGCGCATCCTCGACGGCGAGGTCGTGGAGCCCGAACTCCGCCTGCACCTGCTTGAGCAGGGCCTCCTCCGGCTCGTGCAGCCCGATCCATACGAAGCGGTCATCCCGCTTGAGGGCCTCGCTGATGCCCTCGATCTTGAGGTCGGCGACGCGCCGGCCCTCGGCGTAGGCAGCGCAGTTGACCACTCCACTCATAGGTCGGAGGGGGCGCCTTCACAGGCGCGCCCACAGGGCGCGACGGCCCCCTCCGAGGCCTCCCCCAGCACAGGTTGCGCCTGCGAAGCCGGCGCTCGAGAAAGCGCGTTCGACTGTCGAGTTGACACAGGATGTCTCATGGCCGCCCCTCCTGCCCTAGAGAGTACCGCCGCCGCCGCAAGAGCACGTACGTGATGGGGCCGGTCAGCGCCGCCATGACGCCAGCCGCCGTGTTGAGCCACCCGGCCGTGGCCATGGCCCCCAGGGCGAAGAGCGCGGGGACGATCGCCACCGCCAGCGCCCCGGCCCGACCACCCGGCACCCGCCACGGGCGCGCCATCGCCGGTTCGGCCACGCGCAGCCGGACGAACGCCGCCAGTTCCACGAGCAGGCTCAGCGAGTAGAGCCAGACGTTGAGGACGATCAGCTCCTTGAACGAAAAGACGGTGAAGGCGGCGTAGAACGCGGCCGAGAGCACCACGGCCACCCACGGCGTGCCGAACCGCGGGTGGACGGCCGCCAGGGAGGCCGGCATCAGGCCGTCCCGTGCCAGCACGTAGGGCAGGCGCGAGTTGGTCAGGAGCAGCGACATGAAGAGTCCCGCCGTGCTGACGACCGCGCCGGCGCCTACCGCGTGGCCCAGCCATTCGCCGCCTACCGCGCGCGCGATCTTGGGCAGCTCGCCGGTCGTCCACGTCGTCCAGTCGGCGCCGCTGGCGAGCGCCGCCGTCATCGGCAGGAGATAGCCGGCGGCGATCACGGGCAGGACCATGAACAGCGCGGTCCGGAACGCGCGCTCCGGCGCGCGCGTCTCGCCGAGGCAGGTCGAGGGCGTGTCCCACCCCGAGTAGTTCCACATGACCACGGCCAGTCCCAGACCCAGGCTCGGCCCCAGCGTGCCGCCCTCGCCCAGGAACGGTGTCCACGGCCACTGGCGCGCGGAGGCGAGCCCGGCTACGACGAGCGCGGCGACCGGCAGGAGCGCGGTCACGGCCAGGGCGACGGCGGCCCGGCCGACCGGACGCACTCCGAGCACGTTCAGCGCCGTCAGGGCGACGATGAAGGAGAGGGCCAGCAGCCAGCGCTCCAGCGAGGTCATCGCCGGATACCAGAACTTCGCGTACTCGACGAAGAGCGCGGGGTAGACGGCGACGTCCACGAAGCTGTCCACCCAGGACCACCACCCGACCTGGAAGCCCCAGAAGGTCCCGAAGGCCCTGGTGGTCCAGGTCACGTAGCCGCCCTCGTCGGGCATCGCCGAGGCCAGCTCGGACATGGCCAGCGAGACCGGGAGGCTCCAGAGCAGCGGCGTGAGGAGCAGCAGGAGGAGGGTCAGGCCGGGTCCGAACGACGGCACCATGTCCTCGACGCCATAGGGGCCGCCGCTGACGTTGAAGAAGACGACGGCGGCGAGGGGGAGCAGCCCGAGGTCGCGCCGAAGCCCGGCCGTCACTTCCCCGGGGCGGCCGCGATCAGCGCGGGCAGTTCCTTCACCCACTCCTCGATCGGACGCACGGCGTCGACGGTGATCTCGAGCTTGTCGTTGGGCAGCCGTCTCACGCGTCCCGGCGAGGCCGGGCCGAGCGGGATGACCAGTTTCTCCCGGTGGATGCCGAGCGCGTCGGTGACGGCAAAGATGGCGTCGATCTCTTTCATCGTGACCACTTCGAGCATGGGCACTCCTGCCTTGGAGCCCGTCAGGCGCTCACGTCGACTTCGGCCGCGCACTTCGCGATCTGCCGCCAGGTCTCGTCGTCCACGGGAATGCCGTGCGCGCGGCGCTCGCGCTCGATACGAGCCTCCGGCTCGCCGGGGATCAGGATCTCCCTGGCGCCGGCAGCGAGCGGCGCCGAGCGCGTAAAGCCAAAGAGAGCCTCCACCTGGGCGTGGAGGTCCGCTAGAGGCAGGAAACGGCTCGGGTCGAGGCAGATCATGAGCGTGCCGTTCTGGACGGGGCCAGGCGTCGGCCGCGCGGCCCCGGTGCCCGAGAGGATCCCACCCAGGATCTCGATCGCCAGCGAGAGCCCGTAGCCCTTGTGCTCGCCCGCGGTCAGCAGGGAGCCCGGGGGGTCGGCGTAGAACTCGCGGGGATCGGTCGAGGGCTGCCCGGCGCCGTTCAGCATGATCCCGGGCGCGACCGGCTCGTCCCGGTTGAACTTCACCTTCAGCTTGCCCTCGGCGATGACGCTGCTCGCGAAGTCGAGAGACATGGCGACGCTGCCGTTCGGCCCGGGGATGGCGATGGCATGGGGGTTGGTCCCCAGCCGTCGCCCGGCGCCGCCCCAGGGCGCCACGTTGAGCGCCATGGGCGCGTTCACCCAGAGCATGCCGATCAGCCCCTGGCTGGCGGCCATCTCCGCGTAGTCGGCCAGGCGCCCGATGTGATTGGTGCGCTTGAGCGTCACCGCCGATAGCCCCTGGGCCCTGGCCTTCGCGACCGCCAGCGCGATCCCCCGCCGGGCGACGACCTGCCCGAAGCCCTGATCGCCGTCGATCAGGGCGATCGTCGGTGTCTCCGATTGCACGGTGATGTGCGGCTCGGGGTTGACCTCGCCCGCCTTCATCGCGCGTACGTAATGGGGGATGCGGATGACCCCGTGCGAGTCGTGGCCCCGGAGGTTCGCGCGGACGAGCAGCGTTGCGATCCACGCCGCGTCGCCGGGAGGCACGCCGCGGGCTACGAAGATGTCGCGCGTTACCTGCTCGAGCTTGGCGGGGTCGACCGTCGGCATCCGGGGCTCCGGCTAGCTCTGTCGGAGGGGGCGGACGTTACGAGGCCTCACGGCCCCCTCCGAACCACCCCAAAGGTATTGCACCGACGGAGCCGGCGCCCGAGACGGCAAGCAGTGGCCGCAGTGAGCTCGTGCCATGGCCGACAGACTCCTAGGTGACCTTGACCACGCGGCCCCCCGTCATCTTGACCAGGTCGGCGGGGACCAGCCGGAAGAGCGCGTTCGGCGTGCCGGCCGCGGCCCAGATCTCGGAGTGTCTCATGAGGTCCTGATCGATGAAGGTCTCGAGCGGCTTGGCGTGACCGAGGGGAGGCACCCCGCCGATGGCGAAGCCGGTGTGCTCGCGCACGAGGGCGGCCTTGGCCTTCTCGAGCGTTTCCTTGAGCAGCGCGCCGATCCGCCACTCGTTCACCTGGTTCGCGCCGCTGGCGATCACCAGAATCGGCCGGCCGCTCGGCGCCGCCCTGAAGACGAGAGACTTGGCGATCTGACCGATCTGGCAACCCACGAGCTGGGCGGCCTCGGCGGCCGTGCGCGTGGGTCGCGGCGCCTCGACGACCTGGTACGTGAAGCCCAGCGCGGTCAGCGCCTCCTGCACCTTCTGGGCGCTCGGGCTCAGCGGCTCCGACACGATTGCTACACTATGCGAGCCGATGGCGAAAATCGAGTCCGAAAAGCCCCGCCTCGGAATCTCGGCGTGCCTGCTGGGCGAGCGCGTGCGCTCCGGCGCGCTCCTGATGAAGGCCCTGGCGGTCCGCGCCACCCCCGCCCGCCACGCCAGCGCCCTCCGGCACGCGGCGGGCTCTCTCGAGCCAGCGCTGGGGGCCGACGAGCGGCCGAGCTGGGCGAGGTCATCGACGCCTACCGCCGCGGCGCCCGCCCGCTGGGCGTGCCGCTGATGCTCATCGGGCACCACGTCCGACGGGGCGGCGTCGCGCGTCTCGCCGACCAGGCCTACCTCGACCCGCACCCCGAGGAGCGGAGGCTCCGGCACCGCGCGTAGCGCGGTCCACCGACATCGCTCATCCCCTCGCCGTCAGCCCCCGGGCGCTCGGCTCAGCAGGGCGCGCTCGGCGGCGCTCTCGCCCGACCTCACGCAGTCGGCGATGCCCACGCCCCCGTAGGCCGCCCCGGCCAGCGCGAGGCCGGGCGCCGTCTCGAGCCGGCGCTCGACCGCCTCGACGCTCCTGCGGTGGCCCACACCGTACTGCGGCATCGCGAAGGGATGGCGTGCCACCCGGGCGAGCACCGGCTCGGCGGCGACGCCGAGCGCCGCGCTCAGCTCCTCCCTGGCCCGCTGGATGAGATCCCCGTCATCCCGCTCCAGCACCGCGGCGTTCAGGGCGCCGCCGAGGAAGCAGCGCAGGAGCGCCCCGCCCTCCGGCGCGCGCCCCGGGTACTTGACGCTCGCGAAGGTGCAGGCCAGCAGCTGCCGGCCCTCCACGCGCGGCACCACGAAGCCGAAGCCGTCAAGCGGATGGGGGATGTCGGCGCGTCGATAGCCGAGCGACACCGTCGCCGAGGAGGCGTACGGAATCACCTGGAGCATCGTCGCCAGCGGCGGATCGACGTACCGGAGCAGCCGAGCGGCCGCGTGGGCCTCGGTGGCGACGACCACGCGATCGGCTTCGAGCGCGCCGCCGGCCGCGAGATCGACCCGCCAGCGACCGTCGCCACGCTCGATCCCACCCACGCGGTGCTTGAGATGCGCGGCTCCCGGCGGCAAGCGTGCGGCGAGCGCCTCCACCAGCTCACCCATCCCGCTGGCAAAGGTGACGAAGAGGCTGAAGCGCGCTCCGCTCGTCCCCTCCGCTGTCTCGGGCGCGCGGCGGCGCGCGCGCCAGAGGGCGAGGATCACGCTCCGTTCCCGGCGCTCCAGCTCGAGGAAGCGCGGCATGGTGGCGGCGAGACTCAGCTCGTCCGGATCGGCCGTGTAAATGCCCGCCACCAGCGGCTGGGCGACGCGCTCGAGCGCCTCCCGTCCGAGCCGCCGCCGCACGAACGATCCCAGGCTCTCGTCGTCGCCCGGGATCCCGCGCGGCAGCAGCAGATCGAGCGCCATGCGCAGCTTGCCCGGCCAGGAGAAGAGGCCGGAGGTGATGAAGGGGCCGAAGCGGGCCGGGGCCAGGAGCTGGAAGCCCTCGGGTAGCGGATGCAGGCGCCCGCGGAACCACACGAACGTCTTCCTGAACCGATCGTCCGTTGGGACGAGCCGATCCACCACCCCCAGGCGCCGGCAGAGCGCCAGCGCCCACGGCTTCTCGGACAGGAACGAATCGGGGCCGGCCTCGATCAGGAAGCCGCCGGTCCGTTCGGTCTCGATCGTCCCTCCGAGCCGATCGCGCGCCTCGAGCAGCGTGAGGTCGAGCTCGATGCCGCGTTCCCGCGCGATCTCCACCGCACGGTGGGCGCAGGCCAGTCCGGTGATGCCGCCTCCGACGACCACCATCCTCATCGCCGCCCTCGCCGACGCGAGGGGCCGGCGTCGCCGGTGGACGGCGAGCGCGGGCCGGGCGGGCCGGAGGCGCCCTCCGAGACCCGTGTCTCAGGGGGTCGAGGGAAGCTGGCGCTGGGGGAAGGCGCCGGTCCCGGTGTGGATTGCGTGGTCGAGGAGGGCGCTCCGGCCCGGCTGGCCCCCGCCGCGTCGGGGTCACCGGCGACGTGGGAGCGCACGAGATCGGCGAGGGCCGCGATGAAGTCGGGGTGGTCGTTCACGGCGGCCGCGCGGTGGAGCGCGAGCCCCGCCGCGGCGGCGGTCGCGCGCGCTTCGACATCGAGATCGTAGAGCACCTCGACGTGATCGCACACGAAGCCGAGGGGGACGACGACGACGTGCCGCGCGCCCTGCCGCCCGAGCGCCTTCAGGACATCGTTGACGTCGGGCTCCAGCCACCGGTCGCGCGGGCTCCCGCTCCGGCTCTGGTAGGCGAGGGACCAGCGCCCGTGGCCGAGCGCCGCCGCGACGGCGCCGGCGGCTGCCGCAAAGTCGGCCGCGTACGGCGACGCCTCGGCCATCGGCACCGGAACGCTGTGGGCGGTGAAGACGAGCGGCGTCGCCGCGCGCTCGCCGGTCGGCACCTCGTCCAGCGCGCGCCGGCAGCGATCGGCGGCGGCGGCGACGAACCGCGGGTGCTCGAACCAGGCCGGCGCGAAGACGACCTCCGGCGCGGCGGGCGTCCGGGCGCGAGCCTCGGCGACGTCCCGCATGTAGCGCTCCCACGACGCCTCCGTGCGGAGCGGTGACAGGATGAGGCCCAGCGCCCGCCGGGCCCCCTGGCCGGCCATCTCGGCCAGCGTCTCGTGCAGGTACGGGTGCCAGTTGCGCATGCCGACGAAGACCGGAAGCGCGGAGCCGTCAGCGGCGAGCGTCTCGGCGAGAGCGCGGGCCTGGCGGACCGTCAGCTCGTTGAGCGGCGAGCGGCCACCGGGCATCCGCTCGTAGTGATGCGCCACCTCCTCCAGTCGCGCCGGCGGGATGGCGCGGCCGCGCGCCACGTTCTGGAGGAACGGCCGAATCTCGTCGGGCGCCGTGGGCCCACCGAAGGCGATCAGCAGCACCGCCTGGATCATCGACGGTCGGAGAGCTCGTGGACGATGTCGACGAGCGCCTTCACGTGCTCGACGGGCGTGTCAGGGAGCACGCCGTGGCCGAGGTTGAAGATGTGGCCCGGCCGCCCCCCGGCCCGGGCCAGGACCTCCTTGGCCCGCTCCCTTATATAGGACGGCTTGGCCAGCAACACGGCGGGATCGAGATTGCCCTGGATCGCGATGTCGTGCCCGACCGTGGCCCAGGCGGCGTCGAGGTCCACGCGCCAGTCGAGGCCGATGACGTCGCCTCCCGCCTCGCGCATGAGCGGGAGCAATGCGGCGGTGCCGGTGCCGAAGTGGATGACGGGGGCGCCCGGCGTCAGCGCCTTGAGCAGCGATCGCACGTGCGGCAGCACGAACGCGCGGTAGTCGGCGGGGCTCAGCACGCCCACCCAGGAGTCGAAGAGCTGGACGGCCTGGGCGCCCGCCGCGATCTGCCCGTTCAGATAGCGCGCGGTCGCCTCGGCGAGCAGCTCCATCAGGCGGTGCCAGGCCTCCCCCTCCTCGTACATGAGACGCTTCGTGTGCAGGTAGTCGCGCGACGGCCCTCCCTCCACCAGGTACGAGGCGACGGTGAACGGCGCGCCCGCGAAGCCGATGAGGGGCACGCGGCCGCCCAGCGCGCGAACGACGTTCCGCACCGTCTCGAAGACGAACGGCACCCCGCTCGCCACGTCGATGGGCTCGAGGCGGCCCACGTCCGCCTCCCGCCGGATGGGGCGCGGGATGACCGGCCCCTCGCCTCTGGAGAACTCCAGGCCGACGCCGAGCGGCTCCACGATCAGCAAGATGTCAGCGAAGAGGATCGCCGCGTCGACCCCGAGGCGCTCGACGGGCTGCAGCGTCACCTCCGCCGCCGCCTCCGGGTTGCGGCACAGCTCGAGGAAGCCATACCGCGCCCGCATCGCACGGTACTCCGGCAGATAACGCCCGGCCTGACGCATGAGCCACACCGGCGTGTAGGGAGTCGGTTCGCGGCGCGCCGCGCGGAGGAAGGAAACATCCGTGGCCGGCACGCCTGAGAGCGTACCGGGCACCCCCCTTGGAATCAAGCGCGCCGGGGGTTTATGATCGGGACCCCATGCCACTGGTCTCCGGCAAGCAGGCGTTCCTCGAGATCCTCGCCGAAGAAGGCGTCACCGTCATGTTCGGCAACCCGGGGACGACCGAGCTGCCGCTGATGGACGGGCTGGCCCGCGAGCCGCGGATCCGCTACGTGCTGGCGCTGCAGGAGGCCGTGGCCATCGCGATGGCCGACGGCTACGCCCAGGCCAGCGGCGGGCTGGCCGCGGTGAACGTGCACATCGCGCCGGGTCTCGGCAACGCGATGGGGATGCTGTACAACGCGCGCAAGTCGGGCGCGCCCATGCTGCTGACCGCCGGCCAGCACGACCAGTCCTTCACGGCCACGGAGCCGATCCTCTGGGCCGAGCTGCCGCCGGTCGCCGAGCCCTTCGTCAAGTGGTCCACCGAGGTGCGCCGCCTGGAGGACCTGCCCCGGATCGTCCGGCGCGCCACCAAAACCGCGCTGGCCCACCCGACGAGCCCGGTCTTCCTGTCACTGCCGGTCGACGTCCTCAACGCCGAGCGCGACGTCGATCTCCTGGCCCCCACGCGGGTGGCGCCGCGCATCGTCGGCGATCGCCAGGCCATCGATCGGGCCGCCGCGCTGCTGGCGAAAGCCGAGCGGCCCCTGCTGGTCGCCGGCGACGCCGTGGCCCACGGCGACGCGCTCGGCGAGATCGTGGAGCTGGCCGAGCTGGTGGGCTGTCCGGTCGTCAGCGAGTGCGTGTCTTCCACCTGCAGCTTCCCGTTCACGCATCCACAGTACGCCGGCCCCATGCCGCGCCTGGCCCCCCCGATCCGGGCGCTGCTGATGCGTCACGATCTCCTCTTCTCCGTGGGCGGCGACCTCTTCACGCTCTCGCTGCCTGACGACGTCGATCCGATGCCGCCCGGCCTCAACATCGTGCACCTGGACGTGAACCCCTGGGAGCTGGGCAAGAACTATCCCGCCGCCGTCGCCATCCACGGCGAGCCCAAGGCGACGCTGCCCGAGCTCGGCGAGGCGCTACGCCGCCACACGACGAAGCACGGGCATCCCCAGGCGCCGAAGCGGCGGGAGGCGGCGCGGGCGGCTCACGAGAGGATGCGCGCGGAGCTGACCGAGCGCGCGCAGCGGGAGGCCCAGCAGATTCCGATGTCGTCGCTGAGCCTGGTCCACGCGATCGCCGCCAGCGTCCCCGACGACGTCACCATCATCGACGAGTCGATCTCGTCCGCCCACGGCCTGCGCCAGCTCCTCCGCTGCGCCGACCCCAAGAGTTTCTTCGGCCTCCGGGGCGGCGGGATCGGCTGGGGGCTCCCGGCGGCGCTCGGCGTCAAGCTGGCGCTGCCCCGGCGCCCGGTGGTCGCGCTGGTCGGCGACGGCAGCGCGATGTACACGAGCCAGGCGCTGTGGACGGCCGCCCGGGAAGGGCTCGGCGTCGTCTACGTCATCTTCAACAACGCGTCGTACCGGATCCTCAAGCAGCGCACGCTCGCCCTCAAGGGCTTCTCGGCCGAGGACGACCGCTATGTGGGCATGGACCTCGACCGGCCACCCATCGACTGGGTCGGCCTGGCACGCTCGCTGGGGGTGCCCGGCGAGCACGTCGAGAAGGCCGGCGAGGTGCCGGCGGCGCTGACGCGGGGCCTTCGCAGCGGGGGCCCGTACCTGATCGACGTCCGCATCGATCCCTCGTTCACGTAGCCTGCTGAGAGGCTGATGCCCGGACGACTCGCGGGTAAGGTTGCCATCGTGACCGGGGCCGGCTCCCGCGGTCCCGGTCTCGGCAACGGCAAGGCGGCAGCCATCCTCTTCGCGCGCGAAGGCGCGCGCGTGCTCTGCGTGGATCAGGCCAAGGAGCGCGCCGAGGAGACGGTGGGGCTGATCCGAGCCGAGCGCGGCGAAGCCGAGCCGTTCGCCGCCGACGTCACCCGCGCCGACGACTGCCGGGCGATGGTCCAGGCCGCCGTCGAGCGCTGGGGCGGCCTCGACATCCTCCACAACAACGTCGGCATCGAGTCGCGCAAGGACCTCCTGGAGACGACGGAAGAGGAGTGGGACCGCGTGATGACCGTCGATCTCAAGTCCATGCTGCTGGCCACCCAGGCGGCCGTGCCCGCGCTGGTCGCCGGGGGCGCCGGCAGCATCATCTGCGTGTCGTCGGTGGCGGCGCTGCGCGGTCACGGGCGCACGGCGTACGCCGCCGCCAAGGCCGGCGTAATCGGCTTCGTGCGGAGCGTCGCCGTGCAGCTCGGGCCTCGGGGAATCCGCGTCAACGCCATCGCGCCCGGCCGCGTGTGGACGCCGATGGTGGAGAGCCTCGGCCCCGAGGCGCGTGAGCGACGCCGGCAGTCCTCCCCCCTCGGCACCGAGGGCGCGGGCTGGGACGTGGGCTGGGGCGCCGTCTACCTGGCCAGCGACGAGGCGCGCTGGGTCACGGGCCAGACGCTCGTCATCGACGCCGGACTCACGCTCACCACTCGCTGAGGAGCCGAGCGATGGCGATGACCGTCGGGATCCACGTGGGCCACATGGGGGGGCCGCTGGCCGAGATGCGACGGCTCTGGAAGTTCGCCGACGACGGCGGCTTCGACTGGTTCTCCGTGTCGGATCACTTCCAGGAGTCCCCGCCTCAGGGCGGCGACCTCGACTGCTTCGAGTCCATCGCGATCATGACGGCGGCCGCGCTGGAGACGAAGCGCGTGCGCATCGGCTCGCTGGTCTACTGCAACCTGTACCGCAACCCGGGGGTGTTGGCCTCCGCCCTGACCTCCATCGACCACCTCTCCAATGGCCGCGTGGAGTGCGGCATCGGCGCCGGCTGGCACGAGCTCGAGGCCCGCGCCTTCGGCATCCCCTTTCCCTCCATCGGCGTGCGCGAGGACATGCTGGAGGAGTTCGCCCAGGCCCTCCGCCAGCTCTTCGACCCCGCGGTCACGCGCGCGAACTTCACCGGCAAGCACTTCCAGCTCCACAACGCGCCCAACAATCCCAAGCCGCTCCAGCCGAAGCTCCCGATCTGGATCGGCGGCGGCGGCGAGAAGCGCACGTTGCGCGCCGCCGCCCGCTACGGCGACGGCTGGAACGCGCCCTATCTCGGCCCCGACCAGTGGAAGAGGAAGAGCCAGGTGCTCGACCAGTGGTGCGAGAAGGAGGGGCGGGACCCGAAGACTATCTTGAAGTCCGCCAATGTCGGCTTCTACATGGGCGCCGACGCCAAGGGCGCGGCGCGGGGCGAGGCGCTCTTCCAAAGGCACTTCGGGAAGGACCCGCAGGGCCGCACCGGTTTCGTGCGCGGCACGCCCAAGCAGGCGATGGAGCTGGCCGCCGCCTACCGCGATGCCGGGGCCGCGCGCATGAACATCGCCTTCCGCCAGGGGCCGTACGACTGGGAGGCGCTGCAGGCCTTCGTGGAAGAGGTGCTGGTCCCGACGCGATCTACACCTTGACCTCGTAGCCCAGGTCCACCTCGGTGGCCATCTGGCCCCCCCGGATGCCCCAGTTCTCCATGGGCGGCTCCAGCAGGATGATCTTGGAGTCGGCGGGCGGGACGCCGAGCCCGCCCAGGTTCTTCACGAGCGCCTGGTAGAGCCGCCGCTTCGCGTCGAGCGAGCGGCCGCGGAACATCTGGTGGAGGAACAGCACCTTGTCCCACTCCGGGATCTTCAGCGCCTCCCTCATGGCCCTGTGAATGGCTTCCAGCAGCGCCTGCTTCTCAGCGGCAGATCGCGCTTCAGGGGGGCCCACGAGGCGTGGCGCCTCGGCGCGGTAGCGGCCGTCGCGCCACCCCGCGAGCGCGATCCATCGCTTGCTGGGGCTCGATCCCCAGTCGGCATGAGCGACGAGTGTCGGCGGCCGCACCGCGCCCAGGATACACGCGACCGCCCGGTCTTGCGCGAGGCGGAGCCGCGGTCTACCGTAGAGCCCTCAAAGGAGCCAGCCATGAGCGAAGGGACTTCGTTGATCCGCGGGCTCGAGGGCGTCGTCGCCGCCGAGACGCGGCTGTGCGACCTCGACGGCAAGAACGGCCGGCTCGCCTATTGCGGGTACGACATCGAGGACCTCGCGAGCCGGGCGACCTTCGAGGAGGTCGCCTACCTCCTCTGGCAGGGCGAGCTGCCGGGCAAGCCGCAGCTCGACCGCTTCGTCACCGAGCTGATCTCGGCGCGGTCGATCCCCCGCGAGCTGATCGAGGCCTTCCGGCTGATGCCGCAGTCCACCGACCCCATGCGCGCGCTGCAGGCGGCCGTGGCCATCCTGGGCATGGACGACCCCGACGCCACCGACAGCTCGCACGACGCCAACCGCCGCAAGGCGGCGCGTCTGGCCAGCCAGCTCGCGACCGCGATCTGCGCCCACCATCGCGTCCGCAGCGGCCAGGAGCCCGTCGCGCCCGCGGCCGATCTCCCCCACGCCGCCAACTTCCTCTACATGCTGACCGGCGGGCGCCCCTCGGCCACGGCGGCCAAGGCCTTCGACGCGAGCCTCACGCTCTACGCCGAGCACGAGATGAACGCGTCCACCTTCACCACGCGCGTCATCACCTCGACGCAGTCGGACATGCACTCGGCGGTGGCCGGCGGCGTGGGCGCTCTCAAGGGGCCTCTCCACGGCGGGGCGGGTGAAGCGGTCATGCGCACGCTCATGGAGATCGGTGAGGTCGCCAACGTGGACCGCTTCACCGAAGAAGCGCTCCGGAGCAAGCGCCGGCTCATGGGCTTCGGCCACCGCGTTTACCGGGCCGGCGACCCGCGGGCGGCCATCCTCAGAGGGATGGCCGAGGAGGCGTGCCGACAGTCGGGGCAGTTCAAGTGGTTTCAAATATCGGTGAAGCTCCACGAGCGGATCAGCGCGGCGAAAGGACTGATCCCTAACGTCGATTTCTATTCAGCTCCCCTCTTCTACTCTCTGGGGATCCCCATCGATCTCTTCACGCCAGTCATCGCGGCCGGCCGCATCGCCGGCTGGACCGCCAACATCATCGAGCAGCACGACGACAATCGTCTGATCCGGCCGCGCGGCGAGTACACCGGGGCCGGCCGGCGCGCCTTCGTGCCGTTGGAACGGCGCTGAGCATGGGCCGGAGCCTCACCCACAAGCTGATCGAGAGCCACCTGGCCGCGGGCAAGGCGGTCGTCGGCGAAGAAATCGGCCTGGGCATGGACCAGATCCTGCTGACGGACACCAACGGCACCATGGCGTTTCTCCAGTTCGAGGCGCTGGGCTTCCGGCGCGTGGCCGCCCCCCGGGTCGTCACCTACATCGACCACAACGTCTACCAGTTCGACTCGCGGAACTCCGACGACCACCGCTATCTCGGCACCGCGTCGCGGAAGTACGGCGCCATGTTCTCCAAGCCCGGCAACGGCATCTGCCATCAAGTGCACCTGGAGACCTTCTCGGTGCCGGGGCAGACGCTGCTGGGCAGCGACAGCCACACGCCGCTCTGCGGGGCGGTGGGAATGCTCGCCATCGGCGCCGGCAGCCTCGACGTGGCGGTGGCGATGGGCGGCGGCCCCTACTTCCTCACGATGCCGGCCGTCGTCCGCGTCTGGCTGACCGGCGCCCTGCGCCCGTGGGTCACCGCCAAGGACGTGATCCTCGAGCTGCTGCGCCGGCTGAGCGTCCGCGGCGGGAGCGGCAAGATCTTCGAGTACGCCGGCCCGGGCCTGGCCAGCCTGCTCGTCGCCCAGCGCATGACCATCGCCAACATGGGCGCCGAGCTGGGGCTCACGACGAGCGTCTTTCCCAGCGACGAGGTCACGCGCTCGTACCTGTCGCGGCTCGGCCGCGGCGCCGACTGGCGACCGGCCGCGCCCGACGACGACGCGCCCTACGACGATCAGCTCGAGCTGGACCTCGGCGCCATCGGGCCACTGGTCGCCCTGCCCGGCTCGCCCGACCGCGTGGTGCCGGTGGAGGAGGTGGCGGGGACAGCGGTCGAGCAGGTGATGGTGGGCTCGTGCACGAACGGCTCGTGGCACGACATGGCGTCGGTCACCGCGGTACTGCGGGGCCGCCGCGTGCATCCGTCGGTGTCATTCGTCCTCTTCCCCGGCAGCCACCGCGTCCTCGAGACGATGGCCCGCGAGGGTTTGCTCACCGATCTTCTCGAGGCCGGCGTCACCGTCTCCGAGTCGACCTGCGGCGCCTGCCCGGGCCTCGGCCACGTGCCGGCCAGCGGGGCCAAGAGCCTGCGCGCCTTCAACCGCAACTTCCCCGGCCGCAGCGGCGTCAAGGACGATCAGGTCTATCTCTGCTCGTCGGTGGTCGCCGCCGCCTCGGCGCTGAGCGGCGTCATCACCGATCCGCGCACGCTCGGCCCCGAGCCGCCGCTGCGCCTGCCGGCGAGCTTCGCGGCGTCGACGGCCGGGCTGGTCGAGCCCGACCTCCAGGGCGAGGTCGCGCGCGGCCCGAACATCAAGCCGGTCCCGCTCGGCGAGCCCGTGGCCGAGACGCTGGAAGCGCCTGTGCTGCTGAAGCTCGGCGACGAGGTCTCCACCGACGACATCTCTCCGTCGGGGGCCGGCATCCTGATCTTCCGCTCGAACGTCCCCGCGATCGCCGAGTTCTGCTTCAAGCACGTCGATCAGGAGTTCGTGGCCCGCGCCAAGGCCGCCGGCCGGGGAGTGATCGTGGCGGGGGAAGCGTATGGCCAGGGATCCTCCCGCGAGGTGGCCGCCATGGCGCCGATGTACCTGGGCGTCCGCGCCGTGATCGCGAAGTCGTTCGCGCGCATCCACCGCGCCAACCTCATCAACTGGGGCATCGTCCCCCTCACCTGCGACGACTCCGGCGGTTGGGACGATCTGGAGCGCGACGACCGGCTCCGGATCGAGGGGCTGCGCGCGGCCCTGGCGGCGGGCGCGCGCGTGACCGTCGTCAACACGCGCACGGGCGGGCACTTCGCGGCCTCCTGCGTGCTGACACCGCGCGAGCGCGAGATCCTCCTGGCCGGCGGGCTGCTCGCTCACACCCGGTCCGCGCGGGCGGCGCGCCAAAATGATTCCACGGTTCGAGCGCCGGCTTCGCCGGCGCCATCGGTCCTGGGGGAGGCCTCGGAGGGGGTCGTAACGTCCGCCCCCTCCGAATAAATGACGCAGCGGCGCATCCGGGCGGTCTTCATGCGCGGCGGGACGAGCCGCGCGATCTTCTTCCACGAGGAGGACCTGCCGCATCCGGGGCCGGCGCGCGATCGCATCCTGCTCGCCGCGCTGGGCAGCCCCGACCCTTACGGGCGCCAGCTCGACGGTCTCGGCGGCGGCATCTCGTCGCTCTCCAAGGCGTGCATCATCGGCCCGCCCACCCATTCGGACGCCGACGTGAACTACACGTTCGCCCAGGTCGACGTGAGGACCCCCGTCGTGGACTACGCCGGCAACTGTGGCAACTGCTCGGCCGCCGTCGGCCCGTTCGCCATCGACGAGAAGATCGTACCCGCCGTCGCCGACGAGAAGATCGTGCGGATCCACAATACGAACACCAGGAAGATCATCGTGGCCCACGTGCCGGTGAAGGACGGCGAGGCGGCGGTGGAAGGTGACTTCGAGCTGGCCGGCGTGCCCGGCCGCGGCGCCAAGATCGCGCTCGACTTCATCGACCCCGGCGGCGCGGCCACCGGGGGGCTGCTGCCCACGGGCCGGCCGCGCGAAGCGGTCGGCGGCGTGGAGGCCTCGCTGGTGGACGCCACCAACCCCGTGGTCTTCGTCCGGGCCCGGGACCTCGGGCTCACGGGCGCCGAGACGCCGGAGGCGATCGACGCCGATCGCGCGCTCGGAGCCCGCCTGGAGGCGGTCCGGGTGGAGGCCGCCGGCCGGATGGGCGTTCCCGGAAGTGCCGCCGTCCCCAAGATCGCGGTCGTCGCTGGGGCCGCGCCCTTCCGGGCGCTCGACGGAAAACCCTACGCCTCCGACCAGGTCGACCTGCTGGCGCGCGTCATGTCGATGGGCCACTGCCACCGGGCCTTCGCACTGACCGCCGCCATGTGCCTGGCGGTGGCCGCCCGCATCGAAGGGACGGTGGTCCACGAATGCGCGCCCGGCGACAAGGACGGTGACGTCAGGCTCGGCCACCCGTCGGGGGTGCTGCCCATCGCGGCCACGGTGACCATTCGCGACGGCGAACCGTGGGCGGAGCGCGTCACCGTCTACCGAACGGCGCGCCGCCTGATGGAAGGGTTCGTGAGGGTTCTGTGAGCCGCCTCTATCTCATCGCCGGCGGAGACGAGATCACGAGGCGGCGGCCCCTGCTGCCCGCCGGCAGCGTGATCGAGGCGTGGGCCGACCTCTACACGCCCGGGCTCGTCTGGGTGGGCGAAGAGTCCAAGATGCTGCTCGACTCGGTCGGCGAGCCGCTGAGCGCGCGGCTCGCGCTGCCCGGCGAAGGTGTCCCCGTCTACTACGGGCCCCAGCTCCGCGACATCGAATCGCTCCCGCCCGAGGGCTCGCTGAGGGCGCGGGCGCTCTCCGCGCACGGCATCGCGGTGGCCTGGATCACCCTGGATCGCGGCGGCCAGCGCACCGCGTATCAGCCGCAGGCGCCCACCGATCCCGTCTTCCACCTGCGGCGGCGGGGCGGCGGCCCCGGCCATCTCTGGCGGCTCTTCTCGACGAAGCGGGAAGCGCAGGCCTACATGGCCGAGTCCTACGGCCACGACTCCGAGGCGGTGGAATGGGCGGAGAGCCTGACGGTGGAGGACTTCGACAGCCTGCTCAAGCGCCACGCCGGCAAATGACGACGGCGGTCGCCGAGGCTCCACCCGCATCTGGGAGCGATCGCTTCTACGCCGCCGTCCGGCTGATCGCGCGGTTCTGGCTCTGGTTCTTCTTCAAGCGCGTGGACGCGCGGCACTCCGAGCGGGTGCCGGAGCGGGGACCGGTCCTGCTCTGCATCAACCATCCCAACAACCTCATCGACTCCCTGCTGGTCGGTGCCGTCCTCACCCGGAAGGCCCACTACCTGGCCACCGCCGCGCTCTTCCGCAATCCGCTCTTGGCGCGCTTCCTCGCCGCCTGCGGCGCCATGCCCGTCTACCGGAGGCAGGACGACCCGGACAAGATGGCAGTGCCAGCCGCAGGACGGACGTGGGCCGCAGGGCGAGCCGCAGCGCGGCCGGGGGCTGGGGCCACCGCGCGCGAGGCGAGCGAATCAAACTCGCCCCACGCGTCCGAGGCGAGCCCACGAGCCGACCGCAACGCCGACGTCTTCGCGGCCTGTCACCGCGCCTTCGCTGAGGGCCGGCTCATCGCGATCTATCCCGAGGGCACCACGCACGCCGAGGCCCGCGTCCAGCGCATCAGGACCGGCGCCGCCCGTATCGCGCTGGGCTACGAGGTGGACCACCCTGGAGCGCTGCGGGTCATTCCGGTCGGCCTGTCCTTCGAAGCGCGCAAGTCCTTCAAGGGGCGGGTGCTCGTCTCCTTCGGCGAGCCGATCCCGATCGCCGCGTACGTCGCGGCCTACCGCGCCGACGCCGCCAAGGCCGTGGAGGCGCTGACCACCGCGATCCAGTGGGCCATGGAGGCCCAGGTAGTCCACGTGGACCGGATCGAGGCCGCCGAGGTCGTCCGGGCCGTGGAGGAGCTCTATCGGGGCGACCTGATCCGCGAGCTGCGGGAGGAGCGCGGGCTCGCTGACACGCAGATCGATCTCTTCCGCCTGTCGCGCACGATCGTGGACGCGGTGCAGCACTTCAAGGCGCGCGAGCCGGAGCGGGTCGAGCGGATCTGGCAGCGGATCCAGGGCTATCGCGCCCTCCTCCGTGCCTATCGGGTGAAGGACGAGGCCGTGCAGGCGCGGCTGGGACACCCGCCGACCCGGAGGCGCCTCCGGCGCACCGGGGGCGCGATCGCGGGCTTCCCCATCTTCCTCTATGGCGCCGCCGTCAACGCGCTGCCCTACTTCGTCCCCCGCTGGCTCGCTCGGGCCACCGCGCGCAAGGAAACCGACTACGCGACGACGCGGCTGCTGGCGAGCATCGTCGCCTTTCCCCTCTTTTGGGGGCTCGAGGTCTGGCTGGTGGCGCGCCTAGCCGGTCGGGGCTGGGCCGCCCTCTTCACGCTCTCACTGCCCCTCACCGGCGTGGTGGCCTACCACTACTTCCGCGGGCTGGGCCGGCTCCGGCGCGCGCTGCGCTTCGGTGTGCTGGCGCTCACGCGCGACCAGGTCGCGCGCGAGCTGATCGCCGAGCGCGGCGCCGTCATCGCGGAGCTGGACCGCGCCAAGACCGACTACCTCACGGCCACCCGGGGGTCCTCCTTTTGAGCGTGCATCGACTCGAAGAGATGTCCACGCGGGCGCTGGACGCGCTCGACCGGCAGCGCACCGTCATCATCCTCACCGTCAGCCCGCTCGAAGAGCACGGGCCCCACCTGCCGTTGGGTGTCGATGCGTTCACCGCGCGCCACTTCGCGCGCGAGATCGCCGCGCGCCTGGTCGCCGAGCGACCGGGATGGGCGGTCGTCCTGGCCCCGACCCTCCACCTCGGCTCGTGCGCTTTCGACGCCGCCGGCACCGTCGCCGTGCGCCAACGCGTGGTGCGGGATGCGCTGGTGGACTGGGGCGACGCCCTCGCCCGCGCCGGCTTCCGGCACATCCTCGTGGCCAATGGCCACGCCGGCCCCACCCATCTCGTCGCGCTGGACGAGGCGGCGACCCTCGTCTCGCGGCGCCGCGGGGTACGAATGGCCTCTCTGAGCGGCCGGCTGGCCTGGGCCTTCCGCTCCGGCCGTTTCCTCGACAAGGTCGAGGCGGCTCTGGGCCGCCCGCTCAGCGATGCCGAGCAGCGGGCCTTCGCGGAGGACGCGCACGCGGGCTGGTGGGAGACCTCGATGATGCTGATGCTGCGGCCCGAGCTGGTCGACGAGGCCTACCGCACCCTGCCTCCCGCCACCTACTCGCTCCCCGAGCGCCTGATCCCCAACTATCCGCTCAAGGGCGGCGGTGAAGGCTACGTCGGCCACCCGGCGCTGGCCGACCCGGCCTTCGCGAAAGCCACGACCGAGGTGCTGGTGAGCGAGGCGATGGCGCTCGTGGACGCGTTGCTGGACGGGCGGCTCGGCCCCGGCGATCGCCCTTCGCTGCTGTTCTCGCTCCCGTTCTTCCGCACCAACTTCTGGCCGCTGGCCGCCGCCGCGGGCCTCGCCCTCGCCGCGCTCGGGTGGCTCCGTCCGCGCCCCCGCGCCTGATGCTCGATCTGGAGACCGGGCGCGGCGTGGCCTGGCTCCGGCTGAGCCGTCCCGAGGCGCTGAACGCGCTGAACCGTGCGCTCACGGCAGCGCTGGAGGGGGCGCTCGACCGCGTCAGCGCGATGGAGGACGTCAGCGTCCTCGTCGTCGTCGGGCGCGGCCGCGCCTTCTGCGCGGGTAACGACATCACCGAGATGGCCACGCTCAGCGCGGAGGAGGCCGAGGCGCTGGCCCGGCGTCAGGCGGCGCTCCTGGAGCGCTTCGCGCGCCTGCCGCAGGTGACGCTGGCGGCGGTCGACGGCTACGCCCTGGGGGGCGGGCTGATGCTGGCGGTGGCCCAGGACTTGCGGATCGCGTCGGACCGCGCCCGCTTCGGCCTGCCCGAGGTGACGCTCGGCTTCAACCCCGCCTACGGGATCGCCCGGCTGCTGGACGTCGCCGGCGGCACCCACGGCCGCGACTTGCTGCTGACCGGGCGCACCATCCACGCCAGTGAGGCGCTCCGGATGGGACTCGTCAACCGCGTGGTGGCGGCGCCGACGCTGGAGGCCGCCGCCGAGGCGTGGGCGACCGACATCGCGCGCTCGCCGCGGGTGGGGCTGGCGGCGACGAAGGCGATCGTGGCCACGCTGCGGGGCGGCGGGCGCGGCCCGGAGCCCGAGGCCTACGGGGCGGCGCTGAGGACGAGTCCGGCCGCCCGGGAGCTGATCGAGGCGTTCGTCAACCGCAAGAGACGCCGCTAGGTCATCGAAGGGGGCGGACGTTACGGCCCCCTCCGAGATTCATAGTCGGAGGGGGCCTCACGGCCCCCTCCGAACCTCCCCAGGGGAGATTGCGCCGGCGGAGCCGGCGCTCGAAACGGCGAGGAGTGGTCGCAGCGAGCTCGCGGCATACGCCGACAGGCCGTTAGCCCGCGTTCAGGCGGGCACCAGGCGGCCGCGGCGCATGTCCCCGTCCGCCTCCCGCACCAGCTCGTCGGCGACGTCCGGCGGCACCTCGCGGAAGGAGACGCCGACGCTGCACTGCACGGTGAGCGACAGCCCCCGGCGGCCCGACAGCTCCGAGAGCTTCTCCGCCACGCGGTGCAGCACCCGCTCGACGTCGCGGGCATGCGTGTCCAGCAGGAGCAGGGCGAACTCGTCGGCGCCGTAGCGGGCGACGAGGTCGGTCGCCCTGGTGGTGCTGGTGAGCGCGTCGGCGACGGTGCGCAGCACCTCGTCGCCGACCGTGTAGCCGAAGCGGTCGTTGATCGTCCTCAGACGCAGGACGTCGAAGAGCAGCAGCAACACGCCGCTCTTCCGGCGCCGGGCGCCGGCGGCGAGCCGCCGGTACTGGTCGTGGAACGCGCGGCGGCTGGCCAGACCCGTCAGGGTGTCGGGCGCATAGCGGGCCAGTCGGCGGTCGGCCTCGAGCAGCCGCCGCGCGAGCAGCCGCAGGAGCGCCAGCGCCACTTCGGAAGAGCCCTCGAGCGCCTGGAGGAAGCGCTCGTGACGCAGCGCCAGGCAGCGGGTCCGCTCCATGGCGATGACGGTCGCCGAGCGCGGCCGACTGGTCAGCGTGCTCAGCTCGCCGAAGATCTCCCCTTCCCCGAGCCCGCCGAGGACGGCTTCGGTCATCGCGTCGGCCATCGCCTCGACCACGCGGACGCGCCCGGAAAGGATGACGAAGACGCGCTCATCGAGCTCGCCCTCGCTGACGATGACGTGGCCGGCCGGATAGGCGTGCTCGGTGGCGCCCTGGATCAGATGTCGCAGCCGCTCGCCCCCCAGCGGCTGGAACAGGGGGAACTGGGCGAGGATGCCGGCGAAATCGCGGGGCTCGTCGGCCTGGCGAGTCTCGACGTGCTCGGGGCTGGCCGCCTCCGCGGTGGCCAGCGCCCGCGCCAGCCACGCCCGCACCCGCGCATGGAGCATCGGCGGACTGAAGGGCTTGGCCAGATAATCGCAGAAGGGCGCGCCGGCCTTCTCGGCCGCCTGCGCCGCGCTCGGCTCCTCGGTGAGGAGCAGCATCGGGAAGCTGCGGCGCCCCATGCGCTCGACCAGGGAACGGATCAGGGCGGCGCCGTCGCCGTCGGGCAGGCGCGCGTCGACGATCGCCAGGTCGGGGGCGACCTCGGGGCCGCGCGTCAGCGCGGCGCGCATGTCCGGCACCGCGACCACCGACAGGTCGTCCGCCGCCAGAATCTCCTCGATGGCCGCGATCTCGTCGCCGTTGGAGCTGACCAGCAGCACGCGCCCGCCGGCCACCGGACGGCGGTGGAGAGCCGAGATCGCCGCCACCGGCTTGACGGCGCCCCGCCCGTCCACCCGCAGCGCGAGCCCCTCGGCGGCCGCGAAGACCTCCAGGCCTCCCCCGGCGCGGGCGGCGCGGTCACGGGCCCACGTTTCCATCCGCTCGATCATGGCGTCGTCGTGGGTGGGGTCGTGGTGGAAGAGCGCGAGCCGGCGCACGCCGGCGGCCAGGGCGACGTCGGTGGCGTACTCGACGGGGCTGTGGCCCCACCCGATCTTGCCCTGGTACTCCTCGTCGCTGTACTGCGCGTCGTGAATGACGAGGTCGGCGCCGCGCAGGAACGTGATGTGGTTCTGGTCGCCCGGATGGTCGGAGACCCCGCCCCCGGGCTTCCAGAACGGCTCGTGGTCGGTCGTGTAGGCGATGGTGGCGCCGCCCGCCGACATCCGGTAGGCGATGGTGGGCGCGGTGTGGTTGAGGTACTGCGTCTCGACCAGCACGTCGCCCAGGCGGAAGAAACCCTCGTCCAGCTCGGTGAAGTGGATGCGGCTCCGCAGATCACGGAGCGTCACCGGGAAGTAGGCGTACTCCATCTGCCCCGCCATCGCCTCCTCCAGGCTGCGCTGGAAGCCGACGGGGGCATAGATGTTCAGCTCGACGCCCGGCATGAACGCCGGGACGAAGAAGGGAAAGCCTTGGATGTGATCCCAGTGGGTGTGTCCGATGAAGAGGTTGAGCCGGAGGGGCTGGGCCTCCGAGCGCGCCAGGTGCAGGCCGAGCGCCCGCGCGCCGGTGCCGCAGTCGAGCACGATCAGCGTACCGTCGTCACTCCGCACCTCGACGCACGAGGTGTTGCCGCCGTACCGCGCCGTGTCCGGACCCGGAGCGGCGATGGAGCCGCGCGTTCCCCAGAAGCGTACGTGCACGAGCCCTCCATCGGTCGGCCAGAATCTCCAACGCCGGCGTCACGAATTCTAGCATGCTGGCCGTGGCCGCCGGCGATCAAGCGCGCTAGAATGAGGCGCCCCGCGGGCGGCACGAACGCTCCGGACACCGAGGGAGGTCCGCATGGCCACGACACGGCGCAACTTTCTGAGACTGCTCGGCGGCGCCTCGGCCGCGCTGGCGGCGCGGCTGGACGGGCCGCCCGCGTTCGCGCAGGCGGGTCCGGTCAAGATCGGGGTGCTGGCCGCCAAGGCCGGAGTCACGGCGCCGGTGGGGGAGTCCGGGCTCCGGGGCACGCAGTTCGCCGTGGACCGCATCAACGCGGCCGGCGGCATCCTCGGCCGCCGGATCGAGCTGGTCGTCGAGGAAGAGTCGAACCCCAAAGACACGGTGGAGCGGTTCCGGAAGCTCGCGCTGCAGACCCGGGTGGATGTCATCACCGGCGTCGTCTCCACGGGGGTGGGCCTGGCCATCGGTCCCGTCGCCGAGGAGCTCAAGACGCTGTGGCTGGCCTGGGACGCCACGACCCAGAAGGGCGTGGAGGAGACCATGCCCAAGCCCCGGTACTCGTTCCGCAGCGTCGATAACGAGGCGGAAGCCGTGATGGCGTCGATCCTGACCGCCAAGCACTTCAAGGGGAAGATCAAGACGGTCGCCGGCATCAACAACGATTATTCGTACGGGCGCGACAACTGGGCGGCGTTCCTGGCCATCATGAAGAAGCTGGGGATGGGCGTCACGCCGGTGGTGGACCTCTGGCCCAAGCTGGGCGAGACCAACTTCACTTCGCACGTGGCCGCGCTGGGGCAGGCCCGGCCCGACCTGATCTTCTGCTCGTTCTGGTCGGGCGACGCCCCGATTTTGATGAAGCAGGCTCACGCAGCCGGGCTGACGGCCACCATCAGATTTGTCATGACCACGGCCGGCGGCGTGCACGAGTCGCTCAAGAAGGCATTCACGCCCGAGGGGATGATCCTCGGCTACAACTCGATGTACTTCGAGGCGCCGAACGCGAGCCCGCTCCTCCGCGAGTTCGTCCGCTGGCACCAGGAGCGGTTCAAGGAGTGGCCGAACTACGAATCGGACCACGCCTACTTCACGCTGGCAGCCTACCGGGCGGCGGTGGAGAAGGCCGCCAGGGCCGCGGGCGGCAAGTGGCCGTCTCCCGACCAGATCATCGAGGCGCTGGAGGGCATGGAGGTCGAGTCGCTGTCGGGCAAGCGTAGCTACCGGGCCGACCACATCATGGAGTGCAGCTTCTTCCAGGGCCTCAGCACCTACCGGAACAAGCACGACTTCGTCACCGTCGACCCCCTCGAGGTGATGTCCACCAGGCAGATCCAGAAACCCTCGGGCCTGGGCCTCTACGAGTGGATCAACAGCTGGAAGGCGTGAGGATTCCGGGTCCCTGATCCAGCAGAGCGTCAACATCGTGCTCGGCGGCGTGTTCCACGCCGCCGTGCTCTTTCTCGCGGCGGCCGGGCTGCAGCTCGTCTTCGGCGTCCAGAAGATCCTCAACCTCGCCTGCGGCTCGTTCTACGCGCTGGGCGCCTACTTCGGCGTGTCGCTCGTCACCTGGGCTCTGGGGGCGGGCGTCCCGCCATCCCTCTTTCTGGGCGTCCTGATCCTCGGCGGCGTCCTCCTGGCCGTGATCGGCCCCCCGGTCGAGCGGCTGCTCCGGACCATCTCCGACCGCGACGAGAGCTTCCAGCTCCTGCTCACCTTCGCGCTCGTGCTCATGTTCGAGGACGTGATCCGGTTCCTCTGGGGCACCGCCCCCCACCAGCTCGGCTCCGTCTACCTGCTCTACGGCCAGCTCAAGGTCGGCGCCCTCACCATTCCCGTCTACAACCTGGTCGTCATCGCCGCCGGCGCCACGATCGCCGCCGCGGTGGGATGGCTGCTCACGCGCACGCGCTTCGGCCGCCTCGTTCGCGCCGCCGCCGAGAACCCGCGCATGGCCGAAGCGCTGGGCATCGACCTGGCCCGCCTCTACTCCCGCGTCTTCACGCTCGGCGTCGCCCTGGGCACGGTGGGCGGCGCGCTCGTCATCCCGGCCACGGCGGCGGTGAACGAGATGGGCATCGAGCTGATCGTCGAGGCCTTCGCCGTCGTCGTCATCGGCGGGCTCGGCAGCATGCGCGGGGCGTTCGCCGGCGCGCTCATCGTGGGCGTGCTCAAGGCGGTGGCCATCGCGACCTACCCCGAGGTGGAGATGCTGGCCATCTACGTGATCGTCATCGCCGTCCTCGTCCTGCGCCCGGCCGGGCTCTTCGCGAGGGCGGCGGCGTGATCGGCCGCGGCGCCCTCGGACTGGCCCTGCTGGCGGTGGCGCTGGTGCCATTCGCCGGCCGGGCGTACTACGCCACGCTGATGCTGCCGTTCTTCGGCTACGGTCTGGCGCTGCTGGGCCTCAATCTATTGTTCGGCTACACCGGGTTGCTCTCCTTCGGCCATGCCCTCTTCCTGGCGCTGGGCGCCTACACCGCGGCCTACCTGACGAGCGCCGCCGGCGTGCTGCATTTCGAGGCGATCCTGCTCGCCGCCGCCGCGGTGGCCGCGGTGGGGGCGGTGCCCACCGGTCTCTTGTGCGTGCGTTACGTCAAGATCTACTTCGGCATGCTGACGCTGGCGTTCGGGATGCTCTTCTACTCGTTCCTCTTCAAGTTCTACAACCTGACCGGCGGCGACGAGGGCATGCGCGTGCTGCGCCCCAAGCTCCTGGGCCGCGGGTTCCACGCCCTCGACAAGGTCGAGTTCCTCACCGGCCCCTATTACTATTACGCGCTGGCGCTGTTGGTCCTGGGCACCGTCGTTATGTGGCGTATCGTGCGCTCGCCCTTCGGGCTCTGCCTGCGGGCGATCCGCGAGAACCCCGACAAGGCGGCGTCGACGGGCGTGAGCGCGCGGCGCTACCGCCTGGCGGCCTTCGTGATCGCCGGCGTGTTCGGCGGCGTCGGCGGAGCGTTGCTGGCCGTGCCCACCGGGCTGGCCGATCCCCTGCTGGCGTACTGGACGCACTCGGGCAACCTGGTCTTCATGCTGTTGCTGGGCGGCTTCGCCAACTTCTTCGGCCCGATCCTGGGCGCCTTCGTCTTCATCTTCCTGCAGGACCAGGTCATGTCCCTCACGCAATACTGGCGATTCATCTTCGGCGCGCTCTTGGCCATCGTGGTCATCTTCTTCCCCCGTGGGCTCCTGGGGCTTTTCTTTGATCCGGAGGGGACCTCGGCGGCCCCTCACGGCCCCCTCCGACTCCCTAGTCAGAGAGAGCCTCACGGCCCCCTCCGGATCTCCCCAGAGGGGGCGCCGGCGAAGCCGGCGCTCGAAAACGTCCCGTCACCAGCCCGCTGTGCCGGCACTCGGACGAGTCCGCTGATCGAAGCGCGAGACGTGGTGAAGCGCTATGGCGATGTGGTGGCGCTCGACGGCGTGTCGCTGGCGGTCCGGGAGGGCGAGTTCGTGTCCATCATCGGCCCCAACGGGGCCGGCAAGACGACGCTGGTGAACGTGCTCAGCGGTGTGACGAAGCCGTCGAGCGGCCGCGTGACGTTCAAGGGGGAGGACGTCGCCGGGACCGGGCCGGTACGCCTGGCCCGGCTCGGCCTGGCCCGCAGCTTTCAGCTCGTCCACATCTTCCCCGAGCTCACGGTGGCCGAGACGCTGGCGGTCGCCGTCGTCTCGCGCCTGGGCCGCGGCCGCCGGCTCCTGGCTTCGCTGGCGCGCGACGCGGAGGTCCGGGCGCAGGTCGGCGACGTAGCGGCGCTCTTCGGGTTCGCCGACCGGCTGTCCCGCCCCGCCGGCACGCTCCCGCAGGGGGACAAGAAGCTGCTCGACGTGGCCGGCGCCTTCGCGCTCCACCCCGACGTCATCCTCCTGGACGAGCCCACGTCCGGCGTGAGCACGCGGGACAAGCACGCCATCATGGAGGTCCTGGTGGCGGCGGCCGAGCGCATCGCGATCAAGGCCATCATCCAGGTCGAGCACGACATGGACATCGTCTTCGCCTACTCGGACCGGATCATCGCGCTCCACCAGGGCAAGGTGCTGGCCGACGGCCGGCCCGCCGAGATCCGGGCGAACCGCGAGGTGGTGGACACGGTGATCGGGCGGCGGCGCGCGCAGCCGTGAGATAGCCACCGAGGGTCTCCTTCCCCACGGGGCGGCTGGATCACGCCATTTTCCGCTTGACAGCTTCCGCTGGCCGAGTTGGTCTGCGGCGGCAGCCCGCTAGCAATTGCCGGCCTAGCGGCCGGCAATGCCCAATCTGCATGTTCTCGTTGGGACGGAAATCAAAAATCATTCCTCGTCCCGCGATCGCTCGTCCTGGAGGCTCTCCGGTCGCTCGAAAACCAGGGTGTAGAGTCGCTTCAGCGACAAGGAGCGCTCGCCATGCCGAACGACTGGCCGACTCTGGTTGCCACTCACGATCGCGTCCTGGAGCTGGACCGCCTCGGCGACGAGATCCCCGAGCTGTCCGCTCACCTGGACGCCGCCACCGCGCGCCTCCTCGCCCTGATCCGGCAGTTCGATGCCCGAGGCGGATGGAACACCGGCTTCCGCTCCTGCGCCGCCTGGCTGAGCTGGCGAGTGGGGCTCGACCCGGGCACGGCCCGTGAGCGAGTCCGGGTCGCGCGCGCCCTCGGGGAGCTGCCACTCCTTGCCGAGGCTCTCGGCCGTGGGGAGCCGTCGTACGCCAAGGTCCGCGCCCTGACCCGCGTCGCCACGCCGGAGACCGAGGAGCGCCTGCTCGGAGTGGGGCGGGCCGGCACCGCCGCCCACGTCGAGCGGATCGTGAGGGGCTGGCGGCAGGTGGATCGCCAGGCTGAGGCTCGGGAGACCAAGCGGCGCCATGCGAGCCGGGCGCTTCACGTCTACCAGGACGAGGACGGCATGGTGGTCCTGAGGGGACGGCTCGAGCCCGAAGTCGGCGCGCTGCTCATTCAGGCGCTGGCGGCCGCGCGTGAGACGCTGTACCAGCGGAGCCGAGCCGAGGCGGCCCCGCGCCCGGCTGAGGCGGATGCCCCGACCACGTCCCAGCAGCAGGCGGATGCGCTAGGCCTGCTGGCGGAGACGGCCCTCCATCATGGGCTCGATCCCGGCGCCCCGGGCGAGCGCTACCAGGTGGTGGTCCACGTCGACGCCCCGGCGCTGGCCGACCCCGATCAGCCGGGCCAGTCCGTGCTGGAAGACGGCACACACGTTTCCGCGGAGACGTCCCAGCGCCTGGCGTGCGATGCCAGCCGCGTGGTCATGCGCCACGACGAGAATGGTCACGTGTTGGAGATCGGCGCGCGAACCCGGACGATTCCGCCCGCCTTGCGGCGAGCGCTCCAGCATCGGGACCGGGGCTGCCGCTTCCCGGGCTGCGGCGTCCGCTTCGCGCAGGGGCATCACCTGCATCACTGGGCGCACGGGGGGCCGACCACGCTCTCGAACCTTGCGCTCCTGTGTCGCCGGCATCACCGCGCGGTGCACGAGGAGGGCTACCAGGTCGCTCGGCGGCCCGACGGAACGCTCCAGTTCAGGCGGCCTGACGGTCACCCGCTACCGGAGGTGCCGCCGTCTGCTCCGGTGGTCGCTGATCCCATCGAGGTTCTGCGGGCGTCTCACGAAGCGCAGGGCCTTCGGCTCGACGCGCGGACAACGTGCCCCGGCTGGCTCGGGGAACGCCTCGATCTGGTCTGGGCGATCGACGTCCTGCATCCCCTGGCCTCGAGACCGGGACCTCGGCCAGCACTGGAACAGGGATCGCCGCCCGGCTGCTT
>DASYUQ010000173.1 GCA_036001065.1 Candidatus Methylomirabilota bacterium | reverse complement strand
CCGCGCGACCCGGACACGCCGCGGGCCCGGCGGGCTGGTTTCGACAACGCTGAACGACACTGGAGACGGACCATGGCACTGATCAAGGTGACGGATCTCGCGTACGGGCGGCTTCGCTCCCCGGATCTGGACGTGGCGGAGGAGTTCCTGACCCACTTCGGGATGGCCAAGGTGGAGCGGACGAAGAACGCGCTCTACATGCGGGGGACGGACTCCGCCCACCACCTCCACGTGACGGAGAAGGGCGATCCCGGCTTCGTGGGGCTCGCCTACTACGCGGCGAGCGAGGACGACCTGAGGCGGGTGGCGAAGGCGCCCGGAGCCTCGGGGGTGGAGGACATCGACGAGCCCGGCGGGGGCCAGCGGGTCCGGCTGAAGGAGCCGAACGGGTACCAGATCGAGGTCGTGTACGGCATCAAGCCGTTGCCGCCGATCCGGGTGGAGCTCCAGCCGCTGAACTCGGGCCCGGAGCCGCTGAAGCGGGCCGGAGAGCTGATGCGGCTGCCCAAGGGCCCCTCACGGGTGAAGCGGATCGGCCACGGGGTGATGGCTTCGCCCAAGGTGGTGGAGACCGTCCAGTGGTTCCGGGAGACGCTGGGGTTCATCTGCTCGGACGACGTGTACGCGGACAGCAAGGACAACATCATCGGCTCGTTCAACCGGTGCGACCGCGGGGAGACCTACGTCGACCACCACGTGTTCTTCTGCATCCGCAACGAGCGGGCGGGGCTGAACCACCTGTCGTTCGAGGTCCAGGACGTCGACGACGTGTTCATGGGCCACGACTACATCGAGAAGCTCGGCAAGTACGAGCACATGTGGGGGATCGGGCGGCATCTGCTGGGCAGCCAGGTCTACGACTACTGGGCGGACCCGTGGGGGCGGGTGCACGAGCACTGGGCCGACAGCGACCGCCTGAACGCGAGGAACGGCTCCAACCTGCTGCCGGTCGAGAAGGCGCTGGTCTCGCAGTGGGGGGGACCGCCGCCGGAGAAGTTCATCGGGCGCGTCTGCCCGTAGCCGCAGAGTTCTAGGCGAGCCCTCCGGCCACACCGGCGGCCTGACGCCGCGGGCGGTATAATCCCGCGCCATCGTGCCTAGCCTGAACCTCCTCGGCCAGGCGCTCCTGGCCGGCCTGTTCACGGGCGGCCTCTACGCCCTGCTGGGGCTCGGCCTCAGCCTGACCTGGGGCCTGCTCCGCGTGATCAACCTCGCCAACTTCGCGCTCGCCTTCCTGGGGGCCTACCTCAGCTACCAGCTTGCCACGGCCCTCCGGCTCGACCCGTTCGTCACGCTGGCCATCGTCGTCCCCGCCTTCTTCGTCCTGGGCGTCCTCATGCAGCTCGGCTTCCAGCGCTTCGGGATCAGCGAGCTCGTGTCGCTCATCGTGACGTTCGGCCTCACCGTCATTCTCGAGAGCCTGATCCAGTGGATCTGGACCGCCGACTTCCGTCGGCTCGAGACGCCCTACGTGCGGGCCACCCTGAAGGTCGGGACGCTCTACGTCAGCGTCACCGGCCTCGTCGGCCTGGTGGCGGCCGCGGGGCTGACGCTGGGGACGTGGGCCTGGCTCCGCTGGACCTACCTCGGCAAAGCGGCCCGGGCGCTCGCCGAGGACGGCGCGATGGCGGCCGCCTTCGGGGTGGACCGCCGGCGCCTGGCGTTGCTCCTCTCGGGCCTCAGCGCGGCCTACGCCGCCGTGGCCGGCCTCTTCATCGCGCTCAGCCACACGCTGGCGCCCTCGCAGATCTACGCCTGGATGGGCGTGGTCTTCGCCGCGGTCATCATCGGCCGGCTGGGCAACGCGCTGGGGCTGCTGGCCGCCGCCATCGCGATCGCGGTCAGCGAGGCCCTGACGATGGCGGTGACCTCCCCGGGCTGGGCGCCGCTCGTGTCGTTCACGCTCCTCATCGTCGTGCTCTTGCTCCGGCCCGAGCTGTGACGACCTCCCGGCTGGCGGCGGGTCTGGGGTTCCTCGGCGCCGGCCTCCTGCTGGCCCTGCTGCCCGCCCTCCGTCCCCCCGCCTACTACGAGACGTTCCTCTACCTCGTGTTCTTCTGGGTCGCGCTGGCGACGAGCTGGAACCTGATCAGCGGGTACGCGGGCTACTTCAGCTTCGGTCACGCCGCCTTCTTCGGCGCCGGCGTCTACACGACCGCGACGCTCACCGCCACCTACGCGATGCCGTTCCTGTGGACGTTGCCCGTGGCCGGGCTAGTGGCGGCGCTCCTCGGCGCCGGCGCGGGCGCGGTGGTCTTCCGCGTGCGCGGGGTGCGTGGCGAGCTGTTCGCCCTCCTCACGCTGGCGATCACGTTCGTGCTGTCCACGATCGTCCTCAACACGCCGATCGACGGCGGCCCCGGCGTGTTCCTGGCCGCGGTGCCGGTGCCGCTGTGGCTCGGCTCCCAGAACGCGACGCTCTACCTGCTCTCCATGGCCGTCGCCCTCGGCTCGGTGGCGGCGGCCTACGGGATCCAGCGCTCCCGCTGGGGCGCCGGCCTCTTCGCGATCCACGACGACGAGGACGTGGCGGAGGTGCTGGGCGTCCCCACCTATCGCTACAAGCTCTACGCCTTCGCCGCGAGCTGCTTCATCGCGGGGGTCGTGGGCGGGATCTACGCGATCTTCGTCACGTATGTGACCGTGCCCGACGTCTTCTCGATCGGTCTGGCCGTCGACGCGATCATGATGGCCGCGCTGGGCGGCACGCGCTACTGGTTCGGGCCCGCGGTCGGCGCCGCGATCGTCACCGGCCTCACGCACGCCCTCACGGGCGGGCAGAGCGCGATCCTGAACCGCGCGCTCATCGGCGCGATCTTGATCGCGGTCATCGTCTTCCTGCCGGACGGTGTCGCCGGCGGGATCGCGCGCCGTTTCAAGCGGCGCGCCCGATCGGCCGGGGCCGTCTCGGTGACGGGCGGTCACGCGGCCGCCGTCGCCGTCCGGCCGGCAGCCGCGGCCGGGACGCCGCTGCTGCAATGCGCGGACGTGCGCAAGGCGTTCCGGGGCCTCCAGGCGCTGGCGGGCGTGACGCTGGAGGCGCGGGCCGGGGAGATCCTCGGGCTCATCGGCCCCAACGGCTCGGGCAAGTCCACGCTCATCAACGTGGTCAGCGGCTACTACCGGGCGGATGGCGGTCGCGTGACCTTCGACGGCCGTTCGATCACCGGCCTGGGCGGCCATCGCATCGCGAGCCTGGGGCTCTCGCGCACGTACCAGATCCCACGCTCGTTCCGCCGGCTGACGGCGCTCGACAACGTGGCCCTGGCGGCCATGTTCGGCGCCCGCGCCCGCGGCCGCGAGGCGGCCCGGCGCGAGGCGCGCCGCTGGCTCGCGTTCACGGGCCTCGGGGACAAGGCCGCCGCGCTGCCCGAGGAGCTGAACCTCCACGAGCGGAAGTTCCTCGACCTGGCCCGCGCGCTGGCCTCGGAGCCGAAGCTGGTGCTGATGGACGAGGTGCTCTCGGGGCTGACGCCTACCCAGATGGGCGAGGCCCTCCAGCTCGTGCGGAAGATCCGCGAGCGCGGGACGACGGTGGTGTTCGTCGAGCACATCATGCCGGCCGTGATCGACCTCGCCGACCGGGTCGTCGTCCTGAGCTACGGCCAGGTCCTGGCCGAAGGCAAGCCCCGCGACGTCATGCGGGACCCCGAGGTGATCCGCGCGTACCTGGGACGGGCCTATGCTTGAGGTCGATCACCTCACCGTGGCCTACGGCGATGCCGTCGCGGTCTGGGACGTCTCCCTGGTCATGGGCGAGCGCGAGCTCATCACGGTCGTCGGCCCCAACGGCGCGGGCAAGACGACCCTCATCAATGCCCTGGCGGGCCTCTTACCGATCCGGGCGGGGACGCTGCGCTTCGACGGGGTGGACCTCGGGCGGCTGCCGGCGCACCGTCTTTGCCATCACGGCATCGCGCTGGTCCCCGAGGGCCGCCGGCTCTTCGGTGGCATGACGGTCGAGGAGAATTTGGAGATCGGCTGCTACGCTGCCGCGGCCCGCGCGCACCGGCCCGAGAGCCTCGAGCGCGTCTTCGGCCTCTTTCCGATCCTCCGAGCGCGGCGCCGCCAGCTCGCCGGCTCGCTCTCCGGTGGCGAGCAGCAGATGTGCGCGATCGGCCGGGCGCTCATGGCCCGCCCGCGCCTGCTCCTGCTGGACGAGCCGTCGCTCGGCCTGGCGCCGGCCATCGCGGACAACGTGTTCGAGGTGGTGGCCGCGATCCACGGCGACGGCGTGGCGGTGCTGCTGGTCGAGCAGAACGTGGCCCAGGCCCTGGCCATCGCCGCCCGCGCCTACGTGCTCGAGCAGGGCCGGATCGTCGCCGAGGGCGCGGCCCGGGAGCTCGCCCAGGATGCCCGGATCCGGGAGGCCTACCTCGGCCAGCAGTGATAGCATGTGGCCCCTCGAGGAGGCGCCCATGAGCCCGACGACCCGATCCCTCCTGATCTTGCTGCTCGGTGGCATCCTCGCCCTGGTCCCCGTGGCCCGCGCGGCCGCGGAGACGTCGGGCCCGCCCGTCCGCATCGGCGGCACCCTGGCCCTCACCGGCCCCCTCGGCCCGACGTCCCTCGTCCACAAGATCGCCGGCGAGATCTCGATCGAGCAGATCAACAAGCGCAACGGGCTGCTGGGGCGGCCGGTCGAGTGGGTCCTGCTCGACGACCAGTCGAAGGCCGACGTGACCCGAACGCTGTACGAGCGCCTGATCACGGTCGACAAGGTCGACCTGCTGATCGGCCCCTACGCGACCAACGCCATCCTCTCCGCGCTGGCGGTGGCCCAGCGCTACCAGAAGATGCTGATCCACCACTCCTTCGGGATCCCCAAGCTCGCGACCTACCCGATGCACGTTCCGGTGAGCGCGCTCGGCAACGAGCCGGACAAGAGCCTGCCGAAAAAGGTCTTCGAAGCCATGGAGTCGACGGGCCAGGCGCCCAGGACGATCGCCGTCGTGACGAGCAAGTTCGCATCGGTGCACTTCATCTCGGTGGGCGCCCGGGAGGTCGCCGCCGCCCGCGGGATGAAGGTGGTCCTGTACCTCGAGTACGAGTTCGGCGCCCGTGACTTCGCGCCGATCGCGACGCGCATCAAGGAGGCGAATCCCGATTTCCTCTGGGTCGGCGCCATCGGCGTCGACGCCAACCTGCTCCTCGACGCGTTCCAGACGATCGGCTACAAGCCGCGCGGTCAGTACCACCTGTTCCCGGCGCCGGGCCCGCTCATCAACGCGCCGGGGTCGGCGTTCGCATTGGCCTACACCTCCTTCGAGGCCCACCCGCCGATGACGAACAATCCGTCCGCCGAGCAGCTCTCCCAGCTCTTCCACGAGCGCGCGAAGCAGGCCGGCTTGCCCTATCCGTTCGTCGAGACGCAGGCCGCCAGCTCGTTCGCGTCGTGGCAGCTGATCGAGGCCGCGGTCAACGCCACCAGGAGCCTCGACGACAAGGTGCTGGCGGCCTGGCTCAAGGCCAACAAGGTGGACACCGTGTACGGCAAGCTGGGCTTCGACGGCCCCAACAACTACGGGCCCGAGTACACCAAGGTCAAGCAGGTCCAGAACGGGCGCTGGGTGGTCGTCTGGCCGAAGGAGTTTGCCGCGCCCGGCGCGAAGATCGTCTACCCGGCTCCGTGAAAGCCGTCGTCTTCGACGAGTTCGGCGGCCCCGAGGTCCTGCGCTACCGCGACGTGCCCGACCCGGTCCCCCAGGCCGGCGAAGTCCTGGTCCGCGTCCGTGCCTGCTCGGTGAACCGCACGCTCGATCTCGAGGCGCGCGAGAAAGGCGCGGGCTTCGGCATCACGCTCCCGCACGTCTCCGGCGCCGACCCCTGCGGCGAGGTCGTGGCGATCGGGCCGGGCCAGGCAGGGCCGCGGGTCAACGACCGGGTCGCCGTGAGCCCGCTCATCACGTGCGGCGCCTGCCCGCTGTGCCGGCGGGGCGCCGAGAACGCGTGCCTCAACCTGAGAGTGGTGGGCGTGCACCGGCACGGGGGGTACGCCGAGCTCGTCCGTGTCCCGGCCACCAATGTCGTCCTGCTCCCCGCGGCGCTGTCGTTCGAGGACGCCGCGTGCTTGCCGCTCTCCTACGCGGTGGCCTGGCAGCTCCTCGTCACGCTGGCCCGCGTGCAGCCGGGCGAGACGGTGCTGATCATGGCCGCGGGCAGCGGGCTCGGCGTGGCGGGGATCCAGATCGCCAAGTTGCGCGGCGCCCGGGTGCTGGCCGCGGCGGGAAGCGACGAGAAGCTCGAGCGGGCGAGAACGCTCGGCGCCGAGGCCGGCATCAATTACGCGACGAACGATCTCCCCAAGGAGGTCCGCCGGCTCACCGACGGCTGGGGCGCGGACGTGGTCTTCGAGAACATCGGCGCCGCCACCTGGGACCGGAGCCTGGCCTCGCTCGCGAGAGCCGGCCGGGTGGTCACGTGTGGCACCCACGGCGGCAGCCAGGCCAGCATCGACATCCGGGCGCTCTATCGCGGCCACGCCTCCCTCCTCTTCACGGCCGGCTACACCCGCGACGCGCTGGACGAGGTGATCCGCCTCACCGGCGAGGGCAAGCTCAAGGCGGTCGTCGACCGGGCCTTTCCGCTCGCCGAGGCGGCGGCCGCCCAACGCTACGTCGCCGACCGCAAGAACTTCGGCAAAGTGATCCTCATTCCATGATCTTCAGTCCATGATGGGGGCGACTCGATGAGCTCGTTCGCGCTCGCGACCTACAAGGACGTCAGCGGTCCCCGCGCAGGCCTGGTCCTCGACGGCAAGCTCCTCGATCTCGAGGCCGTGCACCGGGCCGCCGGGCGGCCGCTCGGCAAGGGGGCCGCGGCCCCGATGACGGTCGACGCGCTCCTGGCGGCCTGGCCCGAGGTCGAACGCCCGCTCGCCCGCCTCGCCGCGCGCGGGGCCGAGCTGCTGTCCACCGGCCGGATCCAGCCCGTGCCCCGGGGCGGCTCGCGACTCCTGGCCCCGCTGACGCCCCGCCGCATCTTCTGCGCCGCGGCGAACTACCGCGAGCACGCGCAGGAAATGGGAAGCGCACTGGCGGCGAAGTCGCAGAGCAAGCCCTACTTCTTCCTGAAGCTGCCCGAGAACGTGATCGCCCCGGGAGCGGCGGTGATGATCCCGCCCGAGTCGGCCCAGGTCGACTGGGAGGTCGAGCTCGGCGTGGTGATCGGGCGGCGCGGTCGCCGGATCCCCGCCGCGCGCGCCCTCGACCACGTGGCGGGCTACACGATCGTCAACGACGTCTCTGCCCGCGACTGCAACATGCGATCCGACTACCCGTTCAAGTTCGACTGGTTCCACGGCAAGTGCTTCGAGACCTTCGCGCCGGTGGGACCGTGGCTCGTTCCACGATCCTGCATCGCGGATCCGCAGAAGCTGCGCATGCGGCTGGCCGTGAACGACGAGGTCATGCAGGACTCCGACACCGGCAAGATGATCTTCGACGTCCGGGAGCAGATCGAGTATCTCTCCTGCATCCTGACGCTCGAGCCGGGAGATCTCATCGCCACCGGGACGCCCACGGGCGTGGGCATGGCCCGCGGGATCTTCCTCAAGCCGGGGGCCACGATGACGGCGGGGATCGAGGGGCTCGGCACCCTCACGACGCCCGTCCGCGCCGAGCGTGTGCGAGACGGAGCGCCGCGCCTCAACGTCCGACCCCGGACTGTTTAACGGTCGCGCTGCGCGTCGCTGTCGCGGCGCAACTGACGCCGATCTTGGCGGACGTCCCGCCGGTCTTCACGCCGGTCCTGACGATCCTCGTGGAGGTCTCGCTCGTCCGCGCGCCGATCCTTGACGTCGCCACGCAGCTCGCGCCGATCTTTCTCCAGCTGCTCCTTCGCGGCCTTGATGGCGTTCGGGTCGCCCGACTTGTAAGCGTCACGTAGCTTCTGGCGGTCTCTGGCGATGTCCCGCCGGTCTTGCCGGATCTCCCGCGCGTCCTCGCGGATCTCTCGGCGATCCTGTCTGATGTCGCGCGTGTCGCGGCGAATGTCCCGGCGGTCCTGGCGGATGTCCCGCGTGTCCTCGCGGACGTCTTTGCGGTCCTGCCGGATGTCCTGTCGGTCGCTCTTCACGTCCTGCGCAGTGGCAGCGAACGCGACGAGAATGACCCCGGCGCAGATGCTGGTGACCCACAAGAGGCGTTTCATAGTGTTCCTCCTCTCGTGGCTGAGACGGCAGGATTCGTGCCAGAAATTTCCGTGCGCAAAACTGCTTGGATTCCTTGACGAGCGGGGAAGACGGCCATCCTCCACAGCCGGGGAAAATAGGTAATCTCCCCGGCCAGAACGGCACGGGCCCCGCTTCACGTCCCGCCGGCCGGCGTCCCCTCCCTAGTCAGCTCCGCGTAGCGACGCCGTTCGTCTTCCCGTGGGGCAATGGGGGCGCCGGATGGCTCGCCAGGATCAGGCAGCGGCAGCCGGGGTGAAAGGGCGGGACGGCGCTCGCATTGCTCGGCACGTTCTCGTGGTTCAGCGGATCGCAGGCGGGGCAGGTGATGCCCGCGCTCTGGCGCCTGATCTGCGCGTGGAGGCCCCGGACCGTGTACCGCGTCAGCGCGGCGCGCATCTCGGCGCGGGTGGCGACGAGCGCGTGGAGCCAGTCGATTAGTAGATAAAGCTTGCGCGTCTGATAGGCCTCCCAGACCGGGAAGGACGCGTCACGGCGCGGCCGCTGCTCGAGCCCGTCCCACAGAGGCGGGAATGCGCCGCGCCGCTCGAAGAGGGTCTGCCAGCGATCGAATTCGGGCCACTCGAAGTCCCGCGCACCCATCTGACCGAGCACCGCGGAATGCGCGTCGTCTACCGCGTGGTCCCGGATCGCCTGTTCGCTGACGAGGGTGATGATCGCGTGCCGTTCGTCCTGAGAGAACCCGCTGGTCTGGGCCAGCGCGGTCGCCGCCTGATCAACGAGCATTCTCGGCATCAGACGTCCCCGACCGTCTCACCGCTTGGTTTTCACCACGCGGTAGCGGCCATCGGGAATGCGTTCGACCTGCGCCACGCGCTCCAGATCGTCGAGAAGCTCCACGACGCGCTTGGTGACCGCGGCTCGGACGCCGATCGCACGGCCCGAGCGCACGAGCTCGTCGGCCAGGCATGCCGCCGTGGCGCCGACTTCGCAGGCGCCCAAGACGGCGCACACCTCGGCTTCGGGTGATCGGGCCTGGCGTCTGAACACGGGCGCGAACATCTTCCGGTCGCCGGGTTCCATGTTACCGGCCCCGCAGGTGTGACGTCGAGCCGTACGGGTTCTGGCGCACCGAGAGATCGACGGCGTTCATCTCGTCGAGCCGCTGCGAGCCCGCGGCCACGGCCGTGGCAATGGTCGGGAACACGCGAGACGATTCTTCGACCATCTCCCCGGCGTAGTTGACGATGCGCCACCGCCACTCCGGGCGCGCGGGCGTCATGAAGGCGACCACTTGCACGGAACTACCAGCGATCGCGGCGCGCGCCGGGGCGCTGCGGTCCACCACCCGTGCCCTTGGCCAGCTCGACCTTGAGTTGACGGCCATCGAGCTCGTGGCCATTGAAGCGCGCGACCGCCTGGTCGGCCTCCTCGGCCGTCGCCATCTCGACGAAGCCGAACCCGCGCGAGCGGCCGGTGTCCCGATCGACGACGACCGCGGCGGACTCCACAGCGCCGGCCCCGGCAAAGAGCTCCCGGAGCCGCTCCGTAGACGTGGAGAAAGAGAGACTGCCGACGAAGAGTTTGTGAGCCATGGCGTTCCCCTCCGAGATCTCCCGCTGTAAGACCGTCGCCCTAGAGCGCGGAAGACGGCGCCAGGGACGAAGTCTGATAGGGAGGGGGTTCCAATGAACCGACGGCCGAACCAGACCGGCCGAGCATGACACACTTCCACGTCGATTGCTCGTATTCTTTCGTGCCGGCGCGTTCCGGGCGAGGCGATTCGGCCTAGATCGCCAGCGCGAGCTGCTCGGGCTCCGCCGACGGCTCCAGCTTCACCTCCCGCCGATCCGCGATCCCCAGCTCCTCGCGCAGCGCTGCCACCTGTTGCTTGACCGGCTCCGACACGCGCTGGTCCAGGTAGGCGCGGCCGGCGTAGAGGCGCTGGTAGCGGGGCAGGAGCGAGGGCCACTCGCGGGCCAGGGACTCTAGAAAATGCTCGCGGGTGCCGGGCTTCAGGTAGAGCACGTTGCACCAGACGTGGGTGGCGCCGGCGTCGCGGGCGGCGCGGACGACCTCGGCGAGCTGCTCCGGGCGGTCGGAGATGCCGGGCAGGATCGGCGCCAGGCCGATGCCGGCCTTGATGCCGGCGTCCACGAGCCTGCGCACCGCGCGGAGGCGCTGGCGGGGCGGCGCGGTGCCGATCTCGGTCTTGCGCCACACCTCGGGATCGAGCGTGGGGATGGAGAAGGTGACGTCGACCTCGGCGCGGCGGGCGGCCTGCTGGAGGACGTCGATGTCGCGCACGATCATGGGCCCGCGCGTGATGAGGCTGAAGGGGTTGCGCGCCGCGGCCAGCACCTCCAGACACCGGCGCGTCAGGCGATAGCGCCCCTCGGCCGGCTGGTAGGGATCCGTCGCGGCGCCGATGGCCACCAGCTCGCGCTTCCACGACGGGCGCCCGAGCTCCCGGCCCAGCACCTCGGCCACGTTCACCTTGACGCGGATCGACTGGCCGTAGCGCTCGTCCCAGGGCCGATCGGCGCGCCGCTCGAAGGCGCGCACGTAGCAAAAGGTACACTGGTGCTCGCAGCCCATGTAGGGGTTGAGCGACCAGTGGAAGCCCATCCCCGTCACGCGGTTCAGGGCGGCCTTGCAGGGCTCCTCGCGGTACTCGGTCCGCACGGCGACCATTATATTAGGCCCGGGACAGATGAGTAAGCCCCGGACCCTTGCAATGAGCGCTCCGCTTCGGGTAGCCTGAGGGCCGTTCGCGATTCGCTCCTGAGACCGATATGCTCGAACAACTCCGACGCCTGCAGGTCGTCACCGACACCGCGCTCTCTCACCTGAGCCTGGACGATCTGCTGCAGCAATTGCTCCACCGGGTCACGGAGATCCTCGAGGCCGACACGGCGGCAGTTCTATTGACGGATCGCGGCAGCTCCGAGCTGGTGGCTCGGGCGGCGCGAGGGCTGGCGGAGGAGGTCGAGCGAGGCGTTCGCATCCCCATCGGGAAAGGCTTCGCGGGCCGCATCGCCGCCGACCGGCGGCCGGTGGTCATCGAGGACGTCGACCACGCGGACGTCCTGAACCCCTTGCTGCGGGAAAAGGGCGTGCGGTCGCTGCTGGGTGTGCCGCTCCTGATCGACGGGCAGGTGATCGGCGTCCTGCACGTGGGCACGCTCCGGCCCCGCCAGTTCACGCCGGACGAAGTGGCCCTGCTGCAGCTCGTAGCGGACCGCATCGCGCTCGCGATCGATCGCGCCCGGCTCTACGAGGCCGAGCGCCGAGCCCGCGCCGACGCCGAAGCGGCCAACCGGCAACTCCGGCAGCTCCAGCTCGTCACCGAGGCGGCCCTCGCCCACCTCGGCGAAGAAGAGCTGCTCCAGGAGCTCTTGTGGCGCATCACCGAAATCTTGAAATCCGATACCGCGGCGGTGCTGATGGCAGACGAGGCCGGCAGGGAGCTGGTGGCCCGGGCGGCGCGAGGGCTGGAGGAAGACATCGAGCGGGACGTCCGCATCCCCATCGGGAAAGGGTTCGCGGGCCGGATCGCCGCCGAGCGGCGGCCGGTGGTGATCGAGGACGTCGATGACTCGGAGGTCCTGAACCCGTTGCTGCATGAGAAGGGAGTGCGGTCGCTCCTGGGCGTGCCGCTGCTGATCGAGGGGCGGATGATCGGCGTCCTGCACGTGGGCACGCTCCGCCCCCGGCGGTTCACGGCGGACGAGGTGGCCCTGCTGCAGCTCGTGGCGGACCGCGTGGCCCTCGCGCTCGATCGGGCCCGGCTCGAGCGGGAAGCTCGAGCCCGCGCCGAGGCGGAGGCGGCCAACCGGCAACTGCGGCAGCTCCAGCTCGTCACCGAGGCGGCCCTGGCGCACCTCAACGAGGAGGAGCTGCTCCAGGAGACCCTCAGCCCCGTCGCCGAGGGCCTGGGCGCCGACACCGCGCTGATCCTCCTGCTCGATGAAAACGGCAAGGAGCTGGCGATGGTGCGGATCGGCCCGGGGCTGGAAGAGGAGGTGGACCGGAGCGTCCGCATCCCCGTCGGCAGAGACGTGGCCGGGCACATCGCGGCCGAGGGGAAGCCGCTCATCATCGAGGACGTCGACCGCGCGGAGATCCTGAAGCCCTTCGTGCGCGAGCAGGGGGTGCGGTCGCTCCTGGGCGTGCCGCTGCTGATCGAAGAGCGCCTGATCGGTATCCTGCAGGTGGGCAGCCTCCGGCCGCGGCGATTCACGCCGGACGAGGCCGACCGGCTCCAGCTCATGGCAGATCGCATCGCCCTGGCCATCGACCGCATCCGCCTCTATCAGGCCGAACGCAAAGCGAGGGACGACGCGCAAGCGGCCAATCGCCTGAAGGACGAGTTCCTGACCACGCTGTCCCACGAGCTTCGGACGCCGCTCACCTCGATCCTCGGGTGGGCCCGGCTGCTCCAGTCGGGGAAGGCCGGCGAAAGGAACGCCGAGCGCGCCCCCGGCACGATCGTGCGCAGCGCCCTGGCCCTCAAGAAGCTCATCGACGACCTGCTCGACATGTCGATGATCGTGACGGGCAAGCTGCGCCTGGAGCTGCAGCCCGTCGATCTGACCTCGGTGACCGAATCCGCGCTGGAAGCGATCGCCGTGGCCGCTCGGGCCAAGGAGATCCGGGTGGAGACCGACATCGACTCGTCGGCCGCGGTCGTCTTGGGCGACCCCACCCGCCTCCAGCAGGTCTTCTGGAACCTGCTCTCGAACGCCGTCAAGTTCACGCCCGTCGGCGGCCGCGTCGCGCTCTCGGTGCGGCGCGCCGGCACGACCGCCGAGATCAGGGTCAGCGATACGGGGGAAGGCATCAGCGCAGAATTTCTCGCCAACCTGTTTGGCCGTTTTCGGCAAGCCGACAGCTCGGCGACCAGAAGTCACGGCGGGCTGGGGCTCGGGCTCGCCATCGTGCGCCATCTCGTGGAAATTCACGGCGGCACCGTCGAGGCCGAGAGCGGCGGGCCCGGCCAGGGCGCGACCTTCACAGTGCGGCTGCCCATCGCGACGGCGGCGGCGCATCTCGCCGCCGGCCGCAAGGCGCCGCGGCACCAGCACCGGAAGACGCCGGCGGAGCGGAAGCTCGATGGCGTGAAGATTCTCGCCGTCGAGGACGACGCCGACACCCGCGACCTGCTGAGCTCCGCGCTCTCGAGATACGGCGCCACGGTGAAGACCGCCGCGTCCGCCGGCGAAGGGCTCGAGCTCCTGAGGCGATGGCCGCCCGACCTGCTGATCGTCGACATCGGGATGCCCTTCCAGGACGGTTACGACTTCCTCCGCAGGGCCAGAGCCGAGCTCCGCTCGAACCTCCCGGCCGTCGCGTTGACCGCGTACGCGGGGACGCCGGACCGGGAGCGGGTCCGCCGCGAGGGCTTTCTGATGCACCTGGCCAAGCCGATCGATCCGGCCGAGCTGGTCGATGGCCTGGCGGCGATCGTCAGCCGGACGGCGCCTTGACAGGGCGCCGGCGGCGGCGCTAGCGTTCTCCCGACAAATCGTCCGGCCCCCGGGGAGTGGAGCATGCTCCGCAGCGGGTTTCTGGACAGCATCCTTCGTTCCGCCATCGTCCTGTGCTCCGCGCCCCGAGGATGGGCAGGGAGGTGCGCTATGAGCATCGTGGCCATTTCCGAGACGACCGGCAGCCAGGGGGACGAGATCGGGCGCGAGCTGGCGCGCGCGCTGGGCTACGCGTTCGCCGACCGGGAGATCATCATGAAGGCCGCGGAGCGCATGAAGTTCCTCTACCACGTGGACTGGAACGACCCGCTGCTCTACGACCTCGTCCTCAACACCGAGCGCCTGAGCGTGGCCGAGGGCGCCCGGCTCATGCGCGAGGCGCTCCAGAGCGCCTCGGTGCAGCCGACCGAGCGGAGCCTGGCCCAGGCGCGCGACCTGAGCCTGGCCGCCCAGGCCCGGGCCCGGCTGGTCATGGAGCCGTCCACGCGGCACCTCCGGCTCTCCATCGCCGTGACCGGCGGCCAGCTCACGGTCAGCGGCGGGGTGGAGTCCCCGGCGCTGCGGGACACCGTGGTGAAGCTCCTGGGCGCGACCCCCGGCGTCGCCGTCGTGACCGACGAGATCACCGTCGTCGCGCCGCCCACCTTCGCGCGCGTCTAGTGTTCCGTCTGGGACGTCATGTTAACGATCGCCGCGCTCGCGCCGCTGCCGGCGGGGCCGACGCGGCACGCGCGGCAGGGATCGCGGGACCACACGGCGCGCGTCCGCCCCGGTGAGGCTGGGCTCCACATGACTTCGAGGACGGGACACTAGCGGCGCGGCGCTCGTGACCTGGCCCGCGCTGCTGGCGCTGCTGGCCGCGTTCGCGTTCGGGATCGCCGGGGTGCTACTCAAGCGCGGGCTCCAGTACGCGACGCCGCTCACCGCCGCGCTCGTCTCCGTCACCTTCACCACCGGCCTCGTCTGGCTCCTGGCCGCCCTCACCACCGAGCTCTCCTTGTTGATGACCGGGACGATCCTGCCGTTTCTGATCGCGGGGCTGGTGGCGCCGGGGCTGGCGCGGCTCGCGCTCTTCGTCGGCGTGGACCGCATCGGCGTGTCGCGCGCGGCGCCGCTGGTGGCCACGGCGCCGCTCTTCTCCGTCGCCATGGCCATTCTCTTCCTGGGCGAGCGGCCGTCGTGGATGCTCCTGGTGGGCGCCGCCTGCATCGTGACGGGCGGCGTCCTGCTCTCGCAGCGGGGCCTGACGGACCGGGCCTGGCGGCGGCGCGACCTGGTCTTCCCGTTGCTGGCGGCCCTGGGCTTCGCCTTCCGCGACAACATCAGCCGCTACGGGTTTCGCGAGTACTCGGACCCGCTGCTCGCCGCCGCCGCCGCCACGCTGACGTCCCTGGCGGTGATGTGGCTCTTCGCCGGCCTGCAGGCCGGGAGCGGCCGCATGCGGCTCCAATGGATCGGGCTGGGCTTCCTGGCCCTGTCGGGGCTGTCGGAGGGCCTGGCCTACATGACGATGTGGCGCGCGCTGGCCCTGGGCGACGTGTCGGTCGTCTCCCCGCTGATCAACGCCCAGTCGATCTTCGCGGTCGCGCTCGCCGCGGTCTTCCTGCGCGACCTCGAGCGGGTCACCTGGCGGATCGCCGTCGCGGCGGGGCTGATCGTCGCGGGCGTCGCCGCCGTGGTGCGCTTCGCGACGGGGTAGCGGCGCGGTCTTATCCACATTTCCACCACTATCCACAACCCGCAGAATTGACGGGGGGGCGCGGCTTCGCGGCTCTCGCCCAGGAAAAGTGACGGTGGGCCAACCTGCGGCGAGGGCCGGCCTGAGAATTCTCCCATTCGATGAGGTCGCCGTCGCCTAGCCCGGCGCGGAGACGCGTCTGATGCGGGCAAACGAAGCCTTGACAGCCTGAGCGTCAGGGTCCGTAGTGGCGCCCTGCACAATGGAACGGACTGAGGGTAAGAGAAAGCCGCTAGCAAAGATCGAAGGGCGGCGTCGTCTGCGGCACAGCGGTCTCACGATCGCCTGGCGCGGCACGCCGAACCTGGACGACTGGGTAGCCTACATCGTGGGAGGGAAGTCGAAGAAGCTCATCCTGGCCGATGACGCGTCCGAGCGGAAGGTGAAAGGCCTCCTGTCGCGGTTGCAGACCATGCCAAAGAGGGAGATCGAAAAGCTCGCGAAAAACTAGCGCTCATGAAGGGAATCATCCTGGCAGGGGGGGACGGCACGAGGCTCCGGCCACTGACGCGCCGGATCGCCGGCGACGAGCGGCCGAAGCAGTTCTGCCGCCTCCTCGACCGGGAGATCCTGCTGGAGCAGACCCTCCGGCGCGCCGGCCGGCTGATCCCGCCCGAGCAGACCGTCACCGTCGTCGTTCGCGCTCACGAACGCTACTACGCCCCGCTTCTGTCCGGCGTCCCGGCGCCGGGCCTCGTCGTCCAGCCGGAGAATCGAGGGACGGCTCCCGCGATCCTCTATGGCCTCCTCTCCCTCGACGCGCTGGTGCCGGCCGGCGCGGTGGCCATCTTGCCGTCCGACCATTACGTCTCGGACGACGATCTGTTCATGGCCCACGTGGCCGCGGCGTTCCACGCGGCCCGTCTCCGGCCGGACCTGGCGATCCTGCTGGGAAGCGTTCCGAGAACCCCGGAGCCGGAATACGGGTGGATCGAACCCGCTTATGCGATGCCCATCGAGCCGCGGGGCCGACTCTCCCGCGTCCGCCAATTCTGGGAAAAGCCGCCTCCCGCGCTGGCCCGCAAGCTCCTGGGCCTGGGGTGCCTGTGGAATACGTTCGTCATAGTCGCGTCCGTCCGCACGCTCCTGGCTCTCGTCAAGGAGGCGCTCCCCGATCTGTATGAACGGTTCGCCGCCATCCGGCCGGCGATGGGGACGTCGAGTGAACAGGAGGCCGTGCGGGCGCTCTACGCTCAGATCCCCTCGATCGACTTCTCCCGGCACGTGCTCGCCACCTGCCCGGCCAACCTGGCCGTGCTGGCCCTGAATGGCGTGGAGTGGGACGATCTGGGAGAGCCTCGCCGCGTCATGGCGAGGCTGGCCAGGATCGGCATGCGCCCGGAGTGGATCAGACCAGAGGCGGCCGTCATCGCGTAAGCCGCTGTCCAATCACGTAGGGCCGCCGCTCCCGGGAGTGGTCGGAGAGCCACCCTGCCCGGGAGAGCCACCCAGCCGGATCACGCGCCGCCGTGTCGAGCGCCTGGACAGCGAAGAACGCAGTCGCTCCGCCACCATTTGCCGTAGCCTCCAGAGCTCCTGCCTCGCGACCGCATCTCGCTGAATGGCTTCCCTCCGCTCAATGCCAATCAGGGCGTCATGGAGTCGGCGCAGAAACTCGTCCTCGTCTCCGTCCGCCATGAGACCCTTCTTTCCGGCGTGTTCGGACTCCGCCCACGCCATCGAGGGCCAGTAGCCTTAATCTTGACGGAGTTCCTGTTCCGCCTCCAGCCAATTGTCGATCTCGTTCCCACCCCGGGCCAGATAGATCTCGTAGGCGCGCACCGCGATCTCATGGTGGCTCGGCACGTCCAACGTTTCCGCTGGTCGCGGAGGCCTCGGCGTTCCTTTTCTCGTGCGTTCCGCCATGACCGTGCTCCTTCCGTCGTAAGTTTCTAAAGTTCTAGATCGGGACGGAGCTTGACGCATGGGGGTTGTGTCTCGGTCCTGAAGGTGACGAAATTGACCCCGAGGCGGCGCTCGGGGGTGCTGAGAGGTGCTCGGGTGCTCCGCCCTAGTTCGAGAAGAGCTTGTTGAAGAAGCTCTTGACCTCGTCCCTGGCCTTCTCCCAGGCGCTCTTTCCCGGCTTTGGCTGGTCTCCGGCGCTGCTTGCAGTCTCGGCGACGCTCTCGGGGGCGGTATTGGCCGCCGTTGCGGCGAAACTGTTCTCGAGCGGACCGGCTGCAGCCGGCTGGGCGATCAGCGACGCTCGGGAGGCACCGACGGCGATGTAGGTGAACCAGAGGCCCTCATAGATGGCGACCTGGAGCGAGTTCTCCGCCTTGTCGTAGACCTGGACTGTCCCCCGCTCGGTGGTCGTGCTGGTGCTGACGTGGCGCCAGCCGTTGGATTCCAAGATGGCCCGCATGGCCAGTCGCAGGGAGCCGGCTTCGACGCGGCCTCGGTAGACGAGGCGGGCGGCCCTGACGCTCGGAGACTCGATGATGATCGACCTGGTGGGCTGATAGACCAGCCCGGTGGGGATCGGAACGTCCTCGAACTCGCCGTAGATCGGTCTCGGACGCGAGGTCGAGCACGCTGCGGCCGACATCGCGACCAGGACCAGGACCACCCACTGGCGCGTGTTCACGGCAGGAGCTTAGCAGCCACCGGCAGGGATTACCAAGAAAATTGGCGGGCCGTTCGAGCGGTTCCAGACACCCCAGACATGCGGCAAATGTCAGCGCGGGGGATACAATGGGACCGTCAGCAGGAGGACGATCATGGTCAATGCACTCTTGAGCGTCCCCGAGCCCCGCAACGAGCCCGTCCTCGGCTACGCCCCCGGTACCCCCGAGCGCCGCGCGCTGAGCGCCCAGCTCAAGAAGATGGCGGGCGAGGTCGTCGAGATCGCGCCGCGCATCGGCGGCCGGAAGACCACGACGGGCAAGACGGCCGAGGCCGTCATGCCCCACGACCACCGCCACGTGCTGGCCGTGTGGCACCGAGCGGGAGCCAGAGAAGTCCAGCAGGCGATCGACGCCGCGCTCGCCGCTCACCAGTCCTGGTCGCGCATGCCGTGGCCGGCGCGCGCGGCGATCTTCCTCAAGGCAGCCGACCTGCTCGCCGGCCCCTACCGCCAGGTCCTCAACGCGGCGACGATGCTGGGGCAGTCGAAGACGGCTCACCAGGCCGAGATCGACGCGGCCTGCGAGATGATCGACTTCTGGCGCTTCAACGTCCACTTCGCCGAGCAGATCTACCGCCAGCAGCCGCTCTCGGCGCCGGGCACGTGGAACTACCTGGAGCACCGGCCGCTGGAGGGGTTCGTCTTCGCGGTGACGCCGTTCAACTTCACGTCCATCGGCGGCAACCTGCCGACGGCGCCGGCGATCATGGGCAACACGGTGGTGTGGAAGCCGGCCTCCTCGGCGATCTACTCGGCGCACTTCCTCATGGAGGTGCTGGAGGCGGCCGGGCTCCCGCCGGGCGTCATCAACATGGTGCCCGGCGCGGGCGCCGAGGTGGGCGACCCGGCGCTGGCGTCGCCGGATCTGGCGGGCATCCACTTCACCGGCTCCACGGGGACTTTCCAGGGGATGTGGGAGACGGTCGGCCGCAACATCCGCCGCTACCGGTCCTACCCCCGGATCGTCGGCGAGACGGGTGGCAAGGACTTCGTCTTCGCCCACACCTCCGCGGAGGTGCCCGCGCTGGCGACGGCGCTCACGCGCGGCGCCTTCGAGTACCAGGGCCAGAAGTGCTCGGCCGCCTCGCGCGCCTTCGTCCCCGCCTCGCTCTGGCCGGGCGTGGAGACGGTGTTGCGCGCCCAGATCGCCGAGATCCGCGTGGGCGACCCCGCCGACTTCACCAACTTCATGGGCGCGGTGATCGACCGCAACGCCTTCGGCAGCATCAAGGGCTACATCGACTTCGCGCGGGCATCATCCGACTGCGAGCTGCTGGTCGGCGGCCACGGCGACGACGGCAAGGGGTACTTCATCGAGCCCACCGTGGTGCGGGCCAGGAAGCCCGACGTCAAGCTGATGCGCGAGGAGATCTTCGGTCCCGTCCTGACCGTGTGGGTGTACGACGACGGGGACCTGGACGAGACGCTGGGGATCTGCGACCGGGGCACGCCCTACGCTCTGACGGGCGCGGTCTTCGCCCGGGACCGCGCGGCGATCGTGAAGATCGCCGGGGCGCTCACCCACGCGGCCGGCAACTTCTACATCAACGACAAGCCGACCGGCGCGGTGGTGGGCCAGCAGCCCTTCGGCGGCGCGCGGGCCTCGGGGACCAACGACAAGGCCGGCAGCGCGCTGAACCTGCTCCGCTGGGTGAGCCCGCGGGCCATCAAGGAGACGTTCGTCCCGCCGACGGACTTCCGCTACCCCTTCCTGCAGCCCGGAGAGTGAGGTCCCACTCGCTCGCGACGGCGCTGGCGCTCGGCGCGCTGCTCCTGGGGCCGCGCGTCGCGCGCGCCGAGCCGCTCGTTTCGCTCACCCAGCCCGGTCCCTGGTCGGGCGTCTCCGGCCTCATCGGCTACGGCGCGCGGCTCTGGTTCGTCAACAGCGTCAAGCTCGCCGATCACAACTCCGCCGACGTCTGGAGCTACGATCCCGCCGCCGGCGAGGCGCGCTACGAGCGCCATCTCTTCAGCCAGGACGCCGGCGATCCCGCGGTCGCCGGCGGGCTCCTCTACTGGCCGTTCGCGAATGGGCGCTTCTCGACGGGCCATGGCGAGTATCTCGTCACCAACGGCCGGGAGTGGCAGTGGTGCGTGCTGCCCGCGGGCGAAGTGTTCCACGTCCACGCCATGGCCGCCAATGGGGGAGCGCTCTACGCCGCCACCTCGGCCTGGCACGCCGGGCTCCAGCGCTCGGACGACGAGGGCGCGACCTGGCAGGCGATCTACGACCATCCGATGCCGCCGCGCCGGGTCAGCCGCATCACGACATTCGCCGCCCTCGACGGCGCCCTCTACGCGGGGCTGACGACGTACGGGCGGATCGGCGTCAGCCTTCTAAAGGTGGCCGACGACACCCTGCGCCCGACGACGGGGTGGCCGTGGGGCGAGAGCGTGACCACGCTGGCGGCATACCGCGGCTGGCTCTATGGCGTGAACCGCAACGGCGACGAGAGCGCGGTGTGGCGGACGCGAGGCACGGCGGCGGAGCGCGTGACCGCGCTCGACGGCGAGCCGATCCGCGCGCTGGCCGCGGGTCCCGACGCGCTCTGGGCCATCGGCGCGCGCCAGGGCCGCGGCACGCTGTGGCGGAGCCCCGATGGGGTCACCTGGAGAGCGGCCCAGCGCTTCCCCAGCGCCGAGCCGCTCGCCCTCGCGGTCTACGCCGGCCGCGTCTACGTGGGCACGCGCGGTCCCGGCGAGCGCGGCACTCTCTGGGGACCGCGCCCTCCCGCTCCCGTCGATCCCCCGGTCCCGCCCCGTCCGCTCCCGCCGCTGCCGCACCGGCTGGCGCCCGCGGTGGACGATGCGCTGGCGGTCCTCGATCGTGTCCTCAAGGACCCGACGAGCTACGAAGGCTCGGCCGCGCGCCTTCGCGCCGCCGTGGCCCCGCTCGCGCTCAACGGGCTCGCCGAAGTCGGACCCACGCTGGTGCAGCGCCTCGGCGGCCCGTTCCCCGACGCTCAGGTGCGCCTGTTCGGCGGCGCGCTCACGGCGCCGGCCGCCAAGGTGGCGCGCTGGTACCTGCTCTGGGCCATCGCGCTGGGCGGTCGCGAGCGGATTCCTCCGGCGCTGCTCGCCGAGCCCTGGACGGCGCGCCCGAACCGCGCGGAGAAATACGTGGAGGCGGCGCCGGGCGCGGCCTGGGCCGTGGCTCAGCTCGGCCAGGCCGATGAGGAGACGCTCGCCGCCCTGGTCGCGCGCCTGGACGTCGCCGATCAGCCGCTGTGGCTGGTGGGCGATTTCGTCGGCGCCCTCACCGCGCTGACCGGCCAGCGCTTCGGCTACGACGTGGCGGCGTGGCAGCGCTGGTGGAGCGGGCGACAGTCGGCGGGCCGCTAGTGCCGTTCCAACTATTCGCGCCTAGGAAGGCACCGTGTACGTCGATCGTGGACAGATTTAGTATCAACAAGTTGGAACGGCACTAGGTCATCGGAGGGGGCCTCGACGGCCCCCTCCGAAACCTTCCCCCGGAAAGGGTTGCGCGGGCGCGACGTGAACGGCATCAACGTACCAAAGTCGCCTTGCGTCCACACCGTGGAAGGAGGAGTCCGATGGATTCTACGACAGTCGCGGTTGACGTGGCCAAGTCCGTATTCGAAGTCGCCGTCTGGGGTCACCCCGGACAGGTCCGGGAGCGGCATCGATTCACGCGGGCCCGCTTCCAGCGGTTCCTGGCGGAGCAGCCGGCGGCGACGATCAAATTCATCCAACTGTACCGGGCATGCGTGCGATCGATCAGGCCGAGCTGATTGCCTGCATAGGCTGCCAGAATCAGGAGTGCGCCAGCCACCGAGACGATCTGCTCCATGCGATCTCCTCCCCTCGTGGCGCTGCCCGCGCGCGTCGAGGATAATTGTCGCGCCCATGAACTTCGGCGTCTTTCTCCCGATCTCCGGCCGCGCGGCGAGCGGGGTCCTGATGCAGGCGGCGCGCCGGGCCGAGGCCCTGGGCTTCGCCTCGGTCTGGGCGGCCGATCGCATCGTCACCCCCTGGGAGATCGATACGCCCTACCCGTACAGCGCGGACCAGCGCTTCATCGTGCCGCCCGACGCGCCGTTCCTCGAGCCGCTGACCTGCCTGGCCTATCTGGCCGGCGTCACCGAGAAGATCGCCCTGGGGATGAGCGTGCTGGTGATGCCCTATCGCCATCCGCTCTACTGGGCCAAGATCGCCACGACGATCGACCATCTGTCCAAGGGGCGGCTGATCCTCGGCGTAGGCGTGGGCTGGATGGCGGAGGAGTTCGACGCGCTGGGCGCCCCGTTCAAGGAGCGCGGGGCGGTGGCCGACGAGCAGCTCCAGGTGCTGCGGCGGCTCTGGGACGAGGACAAGCCGAGCTTCGAGGGACGGTACTACCGCTTCCGCGAGATGGGATTCTCGCCCAAGCCGCTCCAGAAGCCGCGGATCCCCGTCTGGGTGGGGGGGGAAGGCGCGCGTTCCCAGCGTCGCGCTGCGAGGTATGGAGATGCCTGGTTTCCCTACTTCGTGAGGATCACCCCCCGGGAGCTCGCCGCCCGCTTCGACAACGTCCGGCACTGGGCGGCGGAGGCGGGGCGCGATCCCGCGCAGATCCGCCTGTCGTGCTGTCTGCCGATCGAGCTGACGCCAGGGCCGGTGCCCCAGGAGGAGGATCGCCTGCTGGGCAACCCCGAGCAGATCACCGTCGCGCTGCGGGCCTTCCAGAAGATCGGCGTGGGGCACATGGCCCTGCAGTTCATGGTGCCCCGCTGGCCGGAGCGGCGGGAGCAGATCGAGCGCTTCGCGCGCGACGTCCTGCCCGCGCTCGAGCAGTGATATTCTCCTTCGCGGCGAGAGGAGGTCGAGGCCATGATGGATGAAGCGCGCACGCAAACGCTGCTCAATGTTCTGTCGGTGGTGCTGCTCGCGATGCTCGTCTTCGATTTCGCCTACGTGATTTTCACCGCGCTCTCGACCCTCTAGACCTCGCGAGGCGATGCCGGCGCGCGCCGAAGCCTGACGTTTTCCGTCACTCTTCGTGCCCATTTGGTCGCTGGCCGTGTCGTTTTGCTTCCCGGGCCCCGCGACCGGTGTTCTCCTGTCGAGATTTATCGCCCGCCTCCGGGGTGTCGAGCCGTGGTATCGGCTTTGCTACTCCCCGTGAGGCATGCAAATCCGCTGGAAGCGCTGGCTGTTGGTCATTGTCGTGGTGGCGGCGGCGCTCGTCTGGTGGGCCAGCTCCTCCGCCGCGGTGCGTGCCCACGTCGGGTGGCTTGCGAGCCAGCCCGACGTGCGCACGGCGTTCGCGTCGCAAGGCGGCAGCACCGACGCGCTGCTGGTCTTGGTCACCTTCGCGCTCCTGGCCCCGATGGCCGCCTGCCTGCTCCTCATGCTGATCGTGTTCGTCGTGAAGATGTTCGAGCTCGTGCTGTTCAAGTTGCACCTTCCCGAGTGGCCGTCCATGCCGCTCGTCCTCACGGCGGCGGCCTACGGGACGTATATAGTGCGGGAGGCGTGGTTGCCCACGTCGCTCTACGCGCTGGGGGTCGTGGCCCGCGCCTATCTCGTCTTCTTTTCGTACGTCCCTAGCCCGCCCAGATAACGGACTCGGGCTCGAGTGGCTCGCTGCGGGCGGGTGACTCCAGGCAGGTCAGGCTGAGGGTAGGGCCGGCGCGCGGTGGCGCCGCCCGCGATGCGTCAGCGGGTCTGAACCAGCTCGCTCCTCACGCATGCGCTCGCTGAACCCCGCTGCGGCGCCCCGTTGCTCGATGAGGCCGACAGGTGATCGTCGTGGGCGTCGAGGATCGTCTTGAACGCCGCCGCTTCCGCCTCGGTGGACAGGACGATCTGAAGCGCCTGCCGCACCGTCCCGCAGAGCTCGGCGTCGACGACCACCACGCATTCTCCCTGGGGACCCCACATGTGGCCGAGAACTTTCCTGATGGTGATGTCCATGCCCGCGCCCTCAGTTCAGTCCAGTGATGTTGAAGACTCGCTCTTCCCACAACTCCGCCAGCGGCCGGTGTTGCTCGCTCCCGCAGGTGGGGCATACCTCGGCGCCAAGCTCGAAGCATTCGTCGCAGGCGGTGCACACAGAGAGATTCCGCAGCGGCACCGGGACCCGCGCGACCACCAGGAGGACCGAGCTGACTACCATGACACCCTGGAACGAGCAAACTCGGTACCAGGCGGCCGGAGCCGGGCCCCCGAGGCTCCTTTTCATCGGGAAGACAGGCACTTAGCCTCGGGCCGGCTTCCGGCCGCCCTGGCCCGGAGGGCAGGAGAACCGAGGAAACCTGGGAGGAAATCCAGGGCGTTTTGGGACGCTGCTTACCCTCGCTGAATGTCGAGTGGAAAGACGGTGTCCATCAGGGACGAGCCGCCGTCCACCGCAATGACCTGCCCGGTGATCCACGCCGCTTGTTCGGAGCTGAGAAGGGCGACCGCATTGCCGACGTCCTCCGGGCTCGTCAACCGCCCCATCGGCGTCCACCCGCTCTCGTGCCAGGCCCGGCTGACGTCCTGGACCTCCTTCGGCAGTGTGTTCAACACGCTGTCGTCGGTGAGGCCGGGGCTGAGCGCGTTGACGGTGATGCCCCGTTTGGCGAGCGCGACCGCGAAGTAGCGCACCGCCGATTCCAGCGCGGCCTTGGCCGATCCCATCGCGATCCAGGGCTGCCAGCTCCCGGTCCGCGCGCTGGGAGCGTAGGTGATGGCGATGATTCGGCCCCCCGGGCTCATGAGGGGCGCCGCCTCGCGCACCCCGACGAAGAAGGCCTTGGCCTGGGAGTCGAAGGCCATGTCCCACTTGTCCAGCGTGATGTCCATCGGGGCCTGATAGAACGCCGGCAGGTCGGGGCGGGCGTTACTCACGAAGATGTCCAGCCCGCCGAAGTCGCGCTTGACGTGCTCGAACATCTGGCGGACGTCATCGGGGCGAGAGACGTCGGCCCGGACGACGAGGCCGTCGGCCCCGTGCTTGCGTACCCGTTCGAGCGTGTCCTTGGCCGCCGCCTCGTTCTTGTGGTAGTGCACGGCGACGCGGACGCCCTCCTGCGCCAGCTTCACCGCGATGCCCCGCCCGATGCCCCGCGAGCTGCCCGTGATCAGAGCGCGCTTGCCCTTGAGCCACATAGGATCCTCCCCAAAATGACCGGAAGATACCGAGCCCGTCGTGAAGTGGGGGGCAGTATGGGCGCGCCCGGACGCATCGTCAACGTCAAGCTCGAGAAAGCCCCGAGCCTTGCCAGAGCTGGGTGCCTGTCGGGGAATGACGCGAGCCCGCTGCGGCCACTGCTCGCGTTTCGAGCGCGGCTCCGCCGGCGCAATCGATCCTCTGGGGAGTTTCAGAGGGGCCGCGCGGGCCGTAACGTCCGCCCCCTCCGACTGAGCTAGGCGGCCTGACCTCGCGAGGTCGAAGCCGACCGTCGCACGATCGCCCACCCGAGCCTGTCCAGGGACGTGCTGACGTCGTGCTGGCGCCGGTCATGCGCGGATCCGGCCTGTCCCTCGGGCGAGCGCCGCCCACCCAGACGACGGTCGAGGACGACCTCGACGTGCTCGTTGTCCGCGAAGACCTGGGAGAGATGGGCGTATACCAGGGGCTCGTGCCGCGCCACGATGATGAGGAGCCCGCGCGACCGGTGGTTCATTGGACCGTGAGGTGATAGCGGAAGAGGGCCCGGGTCACCTTCGTCCGTCGACTGCAGCGGGCGCACTGCCAGACGTCGCGGAGAAAGTCGGTCAGCGTGGCGAGCCGCCCCGCCGCCTCTTCGGCGTCGAACCGCGTCACCCTCAGCTCGGCGGCGACGCAGTCGTCGCAGAAGTCTACTCCGGGACATCTGATCAGGAATCCGGCCAGCATCTCCTCGACTCGCACTGCCACCTCTCTGCCAACGCCGGGCCAAGGTTCACCGCTGCTCAGCTTTCATTCTTGAGGATTCGCGCTCGAATTCACGCATCAATAACGATTCCCGATGGATAGCGGTGCTGTTCGAGACAGGGCCAGGCGCTGTAGGGGACGCCGCGGGGTCAGACCCCCAAATGGGGGGACCGTCATCGTGGTAACACGCCTGCCGGCATGGCGTGCCAGAAGGACCGCTCCGCGGGCGATCGAGGACGCAACTGGCCCTAGTTCAGGGTCTGGGCGGTCCGGCACTCTCCTTGCTGCGTCCCTGGAGGGGGCCTGTGACTATGGACGAACGTCGCCGGTACGCCCGCTATCCGGTTTCCTGGTACGTTCGTCTGTGGCTCGATGAAGGCTCGTTCGTCGGGGCCCGCGCCGTGGACGCGAGCCTCCACGGGATGCGTATCGCCCTCACCGACGACTGCTCTCCCAGAGGGCTGGAGGTCGGTCACCCCCGGCGCATCGAGATCTTTCATCCCGAGACGGAGAGCGCGGTCACCCGCGTCGGAGAGGTTCGGCATGTCGGCCATCAGGGCATCGGCCTCTACATCAGAGAGCCGCTGCCCGTTGACCTCATCGGCGAGTTCCCGACGAGCCTGACCGAAAGCGTGAGAGACGATCGAGACACCGCGAGCGCCGAGTCGCTATGAAGATCTCTTCGATGGAGCTGTTCCGAGCCGACCACAAAGAACATCGGATCGAGCGGCAAGAGAGGCAGTTCAAGTACGAGCAAGTCGCCACCGTTCCATCGCTGCGCGGGCGGTGGAGACCCGGCCTCGTCTTCGTGGTGCTCTATTGCCATGATTGCAGCACCTTCGTGGTGATCGACGAAGCCCGACCCGACGCCCCCGTTCGCGGCGCCTGAGCGCACGCTCTTTCAGGATCCCCCGCCGTCCACCCGGAGCACCTCGTCGTGCCGGCGCGCGCGCTCGCGCACCTTCAGCGCGACCTCGCTGCCGCGCTCGGCCCGCTGGACCGCCCGGTGCTCGAGCTGCAGCGAGTCCACGGTCTGGGCGAAGTCGGTGGTGTGCCCCCGGACGTGGATCATGTCGCCGACCTGGAGGTCGCCGTCGGTGAGGCGGACCGCCACCACGCCGATCTTCGTGAAGTAGTCGGTGACGACGCCGATCTTGCGCTCAGGTGCCATGGCCGACCGCCTTTGCGATGAGCTGTTCGATGCTGTGGCGATGGGGTGTGCCGTCGCGTGAGCAGGGGATCACCCCCTCGTGGCGCTCGAGGATCCGCCAGCCCGTGTAGGCCGCGCGCAGCTCGCCGGGGGTGAAGTAGTCGATGGCCTCGCCCAGCTCCACGTAGACCGCGCGGCCGGTGAACACGATGTGGGCGTGCAGGCCGTCCGGGCGCGTGAGCGCCCGCAGCCGGGCCAGGAGCCGGCCCCGCGCGGGCCGGGGCACGTAGTGGATGGTCCCGCAGGAGTAGACCAGGTCGAAGGGGCCGGCGACGCGCAGGCGCGCCATGTCGCTCCGCACCCAGCGGACGGCGACGCCCTGCTCGCGCGCGAGCCGTTCGGCCTTACGGAGCCCGGCTCGGGACACGTCCACGCCGGTCACGTCGAATCCCTGGGCGGCGAAGAAGACGCTGTCGCGTCCTTCGCCGCAGCCGAGGTCGAGCACGCGGGCCCCGGGCGGCAGGCGCACGCTCACCTCCCGGGCGAACGAGGAGGGCTCCGTGCCCCAGATGTAGGACGTCGGCGTCCGGGCGTACTCCCGAGCCCAGGGATTTCGCGTCATCCCGCCTTCCTCAGTCGGGACGGTAGGCAGGCTCGGCGCGGCTGTCAAGCGGCGGCAGGCGGGCGTGGGCGGGCGCGGGGAAGGCGCTACACTACGTCGCATGCGCCCCATCGGCCCGGCGCTGGTCGACGAGGTCTGGCGCGACGTATCCCGCTACCCACCCGAGCGGGTCCAGGCGGAGGCCCGGGTCTTCCTCGAGCAGCAGCCGCACGTCGCGGCGTTCGCCACCGTCCTCATGAAGCAGTTCGAGCAGCCCGTGCAGCAGGCGGCGTTCGGGCTCTGCTTCCTCCTCTTCAAGGTCCTCGAGCGGAGCCTGGGGCGGCCCTTTCCCCTGCTGGCCGAGGAGCGGATCCAGCAGGCCTACGAAGCGAACGTGGGCTGGCTGACCGAGACGGAGGCGGGGGCGGAGAGCCTGCTCGACACGCTCCCGGGCGGCGCCCATCCGAGCCTGATCGCCTACGTCATGTCCGTCTTCTACGGAGGTGACGGCGGGTACGACACGCAGGTGAAGGCGAACCTGTATCTGCTCCTCAAGACGCTCACCGAGGCGCTGGACATCGGGGCGGGGGACGCCTGACCCGCTGGGCCGTCCTGGCCCTGGTCACGCTCGCCTACGCGGGCAGCGCGCTCTCGGCTCTGGCCGTGGCGCCGCTGGCGCCGTTCCTCCTCGAGGCGCTGCACCTCTCGCGCGCGCAGGTGGGGCTCTTGCTGCCCGCGCTCTATCTCGGGGGCGTGCTCATGTCGCTGCCGGCGGGATGGCTCACCGACCGACTCGGCGTCCGGCTCACGCTGGCGCTGGGCCAGGCCCTCACCGGCGCCATGGTCGCGCTGGCGTCGCTGACGTCCAGCCTGCCGCTCCTGTTGGCCTGTCTCGTCGGGGGCGGCTTTGGCTTCAGCGTGGGCAACCCGGCCACGGGCAGGGCGGTCATCGAGTGGTTCCCGCCGCGCGAGCGCGGCGTGGCGATGGGCATCAAGCAGACCGGCCTCACGCTGGGCGGCATCGGCGCGGCGCTGGCCCTGCCGCCGCTGGCGCTGGCCCTGGGCTGGCGCGACGCCCTGGCGCTGGCGGGCGCGTTCTCACTCGTCTCCGCGCTCGTGGTCGCCAGCGCCTATCGCACGCCGCCGGGAGGCGGGGGCGTGCCACCGGCGGCGTGGCCGCGGCTCGCGGAGGTGGGCGGCTTCCTGCGCCGGCCCGGGGTGCTCATGCTCTTCGGCTGCGGGCTGGCGCTCTCGATGGCGCAGTCCTCTCTGCTCGCCTATCTCGTGCTCTACGCCAAGGAGAGCTTTGCGATCTCCGCGGTGGCGGCCGGGCAGCTGCTGGCGCTGGCCCAGGTCGGCGGCACGGCCAGCCGCCTGGCCTGGGGCGTCGTCAGCGACCGCTTCTTCGGCGGCCGGCGCCGCCCCGGCGTCGTCGTCACCGCACTTCTGGGCGCCGCCGCGTACGTGGCCTTCGCGCTCGGCCCCCCGCTGTCCGGCCCGCTGATCGCGGTGCTGGTGCTCGTCGCCGGCGCCGGGGCCTTCGGCTGGGTCGGGCTCTACTTCGCGCTGGTGGCGGAGATCGGGGGCGCGCGCCATGCCGGGCTGCTCACGGGCGTCGCCGTGGCCTTCGCCTGGTCGGGCGTGCTGGCGGGGCCGCCGCTCTACGGCCTCGCGCTGGAGGCGACGGGCTCGTACGCCGCGCCGTGGCTCGGCCTGGCGGCGATCGCCGTGCTCGTCGCCGTCGCGCTGGCCCGCCTGCAGCCGCTGGTTCAGCGCGGCGCGACGTGACGCGGGCGCCCGGATCGTTTGGTGGTTACGGCCGATAGTCGGTCGGATCGATGCACGAGTCATACTCTCCTTTGACTGGCTTTTCTTGATCGACGGCACTGACGCGGCCCTCAAGGCCTTGACTCACATACCTCAGCGGTTACAGTGACGGCGCCATGCCCTGCGGATCGCCGCGCCTCGTCCACGCCAACGGCGTCGCGCTTCAGGCCTACGAGTGGGGCGCGCCGGGAGGACCGCCGGCGCTGCTGCTGCACTCGCTGGCCGCGCACAGCCACTGGTGGGACTGGGCGGCGCCGCTGCTGGCCGAGCGCTTCCACGTCGTCGCGCTCGATCTGAGGGGCCACGGCGGCAGCGCGTGGGTCGAGCCGCCGAGCTATCGGTTCACGGACTACGTGGCGGACATCGTGGCGGCGCTGGACGCGCTCGGCTGGCGGGCGCCTGTGGTGATCGGCCACTCGCTGGGCAGCTATCTCGGCGCCTATCTGGCCGCCCGCCATCCCGCGCGCGTGGGGGCGCTGGTGATCGCCGACATGCTCACCTCCTGGAGTGAGGAATTGAACGCGTATGCCGGGGCCCAGGCCGCCCGCCCGCGCGCGGAGTTCGCGAGCCCGGCCGAGGCGGGCAAGCGTTTTCGGCTGGCGCCGCCCGACACGCGCGCGCCGGCCGAGTGGCTCCAGCACCTCGGCGAGACGGGCGTGAAGGAGTTGGCGCCGGGCGCGTGGACCCACGCCTTCGACCGTCAGGTCTTTCTCCATCCGCCGCTCGATCCGTGGCCGTTCCTGCCCCAGGTGGCGGCGCCCACGCTGGTGGTGCGCGGGCAGGGGAGCGCCCTGATGGACCGGGAGGCGTGGCAGCGCGTGGCCATGGCCGTGCGCCGCGGGCAGTTCGCGGAGCTCCCCGGCGCGTATCATCACCTGGTCCTGGACGATCCGCCGGGCTTCGTCGCGATCGTGACGAAGTGGCTGGCCGGAGCCCAGAAGGAGGCGACTCCATGAAGGCCAAAGCGGCCGTGCTCTTCGAGGTGGGACAGAGGCTCGACATCCGCGAGGTGGACGTGCAGGCGCCGCGCCCGGGCGAGGTGCTGATCCGGATGGCGGCGGGCGGCGTCTGCCACAGCGACCTCCACGCGATGACGGGCCACCTGGTGGTGGCGCTGCCGGCGATCCTCGGCCACGAGGGCGCCGGCGTCGTCGCCGACGTCGGGCCGGGGGTGACGTCGGTCAAGCCGGGCGACCACGTCATCCCGCTGTGGCGCCTGTCGTGTGGTGTCTGCGAGTACTGCAGCGACGGCCGGCCGGCGCTCTGCAACGCCGGGATGCAGGTGCGGATGACCGGACGCCTGCCCGACGGCACCACGCGCTTCAGCCTCGATGGGAAGGAGATCAAGCACTTCGCCGGCGTGTCGACGTTCTCCGAGTACTCGGTCGTGCCCGAGGCGGCGGTGCTCAAGATCCCCCAGGACCTGCCCCTTGATCGGGCGGCGCTGCTGGGCTGCGCGGTGATCACGGGCGTGGGCGCGGTGATCAACTGCGCCCGGGTCAGGCCCGGGAGCAGCGTGGTGGTCTTCGGCACGGGCGGGGTGGGGCTCAACGCCGTCCAGGGCGCCCGCATCGCCGGCGCTGAGAAGATCGTCGCCGTGGACCTGCTCGACCGGAAGCTCGAGTTTGCGAAGAAGTTCGGCGCCACCCACACGGTCAACGCCGCCACCGGCGACCCGGTGGCCCAGGTGCGCGCGCTCACGGGCGGCCGCGGCGTGGACTACGCCTTCGAGGTGATCGGGCTGCCCAAGACGATCCGCCAGGCCTACGACTGTCTGGCCAAGCGCGGGATGGCGGTCGTGGTCGGCGTCACGCCGATGACGATGGAGGTCGCGGTGCCGGTGATGTCGCTGGTCTTCGAGGAGCGCGTGCTGACGGGCTCGATCTACGGCTCCAGCCGCCCGCGCATCGACATCCCGAAGCTGATCGACCTCTACCGGGCCGGCACGCTGAAGCTGGACGAGCTGCTGACCCGCACCTATCCGTTCAAGGAGATCAACGAGGCGTACGCCGCGCTGGAGCGGGGGGAGGTCGCGCGCAGCGTGGTGACCTTCTGACCCGGGCCAGCGGCCGTTTTCTGCTACTATCCCCGGGTCATTCGCCGCACCTCACGGCATCGCACGGCGTCACCAGGCGGAGGAGCTGACGATGAGCGAGCTGAGACGACGGGACTTCTTGAAGCTCGGTGCAGCCGGGGCCGTTTCGGCCCTCGGCGTTCCCGCCCGGGTCGGCGCCCAGGCCAAGGAGGTCGTGATGCTTGGCCTCTGGTCGTTCACCGGGGCCTTCGCCGACGTCGGGCCCATCCTCGACCGGGGCATGAGGATGGCCCTCGAGGAGCGAGGGATGAAGGCGCAGGGCAAGCCGATCAAGTACGTCACGCGCGACGATGAGACCAAGGCGGGCTCCGCCACCCGGCGCGCCGAGGAGGCGGTGGACGGCGAGGCCGTGAAGTACATCATCGGCCCCTGGTCCTCCGGCGTGGCGCTGGCGGTTTCCGAGGTGGCCAAACGCAAGAAGGTCCTCCATTACTTCAGCGGCGGCACCGAAGACATCTCGGGCGCCCGCTGCCACCGCTATTCCTTCCAGTGGGCCGCCAGCCCCTACACGGCCGCCAAGACCGTGGTGGACACGTTCATGAAGGCCAACCCCCGGGCCAAGCGCTGGCACCTGCTGGTCGCCGACTACGCCTTCGGCTGGTCGGTGGAGAAGTACGTCAAGGAGGTCGGCAAGACCCACGGGATCGAGTTCGTGGGGGCCGATCGCCACCCGCTCGGCGAGCGCGAGTTCTCCAACTATGTGACCAAGGCGGCCGGCCACAAGCCCGACGTCGTCGCGATGGTCAACTTCGGCCTCGACACCGTCACCGCCGCGCGCGAGATCTTCAACTTCGGCCTGACCCCGAAGATCCCGCTCATCCTCACGTGGTCGTCGGGCGTGGAGGAGCTGGTCCAGCTGAGCCCCGAGATGCGCGAGAACATGTGGGTGGGCTCGAACTTCTACTACACGGCGGACACGCCGGTGGCCAAGGAGTTCGTCAAGAACTACCAGGCCAAGTTCGGCAGCCCGCCCGGCTACGCGCCGGCCGCCGCCTACGGCATGACGCGGATGGTGCTCCACGGCATGGACAAGGCCAAGTCGACCGACCACCTGGACGTCATCAAGGCGCTGGAGGGCATCGAGGTCGAGGACCTGGTTGGCAAGATGCGCGTCGATGCCAAGACCCACCAGACGCTGCGCCCGTACTTCTTCATGCGCTGCAAGAAGAAGGATGCCATGAAGCACCCGATGGACTTCGCCGACATCGTGGCCACGGGCGCGACGCCGCTGCCGCCCGAGTACAGCGCCTGCAAAGACATCGGCTCGCTCTAGCCC
>DASYUQ010000172.1 GCA_036001065.1 Candidatus Methylomirabilota bacterium | reverse complement strand
GGGGCGTTATGGAACCGTCTGAGACGCGTGAGCGACTCGCAAGGTGGCGCGAGATTGTGCTAATGTCCGCCTACTTTGGGTGGTGATGAGCCGGCTCACCCTGAAGCTCCTGGGAGGTTTCGAGGTCCAGGCGGGCCTCGGGGAACTGCTCGCCGTCCCGACCAGGAAGGCGCAGGCCCTCCTGGCCTACCTCGCCCTCACCCCGGGCCAGGTCCACCCCCGGGACAAGCTCGCAGCCCTGCTCTGGCCTGACACCTCGCCGGCCTCAGCGCGGAACGGCCTCCGCCAGACGCTCTTCGTCCTCCGCAAGGCGCTCGGCCCCGCCGAGCGCGCCCCTCTCGTCATGACCGGCGACGCGGTCTCCCTCGCCCCCGACGCCGTGCAGACCGACGTGGCGGCGTTCGAGCAGGCTGTCAGCAAGGCGACGCCGGCCTCGATCGAGCAGGTGGCCAGCCTCTACCGCGGCGATCTCCTGGCCGGTCTCGGCGTCGTCGCACCGACCTTCGAGGACTGGCTCATGAGCGAGCGCGAGCGGCTGCGCGAGCTCGCCCTCGAGGCCTTCGCCCGGCTGCTCGCCCATCAACGGGCAGCCGGAGCCACCGCCCCCGCCATCCAGTCGGCGCTGCGGCTCCTCGCCCTCGATCCGCTCCAGGAGGCCGTGCACCGCACGCTCATGCGCCTTTATGTCCAGCTCGGCAGGCGCGACGCCGCGCTGCGTCAGTACCAGGAGTGCGTCGAGGTCCTCCGCCGGGAGCTGGCCGTCGAGCCGGAGGCCGAGACCAAGGAGCTGTACACGGAGATCCTGCGCCAGCGTCCCCTGCGCGAGCCGGTGACGTCCATCGCGATCGGCCCGACCGACGCACCCCTCGTCGGGCGCGGGGTCGAACTGGCGCGGCTGCACGAGGCTCTCGCCGAGGCGTGGACGGGACGCGGCCGCGTCGTCGCCGTCGTCGGTGAAGCGGGCATCGGCAAGAGCCGGTTGCTGGCTGAGCTGGCCGCCGAGGCCGCCCGCCGCGGCGGCGCGATCCTGCTCGGGCGCGCCTACGAGAGCGAGCAGATCCTGCCCTTCGGGCCCTGGGTCAGCGCCCTGCGGGACGGCGGCGTCTTGACTGATCCTCAACTCCTGGACGGCCTGGAGGGCGCCTGGCGCGCGGAGCTGGCGCGCCTCTTGCCCGAGCTTGCCGGCACCGGCCGGCCGCTGGAGACGGGTCCCCCCGACCAGCTGCGCCTCTTCGAGGCTCTGGCCCACCTGCTCCGGCGCATCGCGCTTGATCGACCGCTCGTGGTCTTGCTGGAGGACTGCCACTGGGCCGACGACCTGACGCTCCGCTTTCTCGCGTTCTGCGCGCGCCGGCTCCACTCGGCACCGATCTTGTTGGCGGCCAGCGTTCGGGAGGAGGAGCTGCTTGCCGACTCGACCCTCCATCGCACGCTCGAAGAGCTCGCCAGTGACGACCGGCTTTCCCGTGTGACCTTGAGCCGCCTCGGACGCGACCAGACGCTGGCGCTGGTGCGCGTGCTGGCGCGGCCGAACACCGCAGCCGCCCTCCTGACCCAGCAGGGTGACGAGATCTGGGGAGCCAGCGAGGGCAATCCGTTCATCGTGCTCGAGACCATGCGGGCAATCAGCCAAGGCGTCGCCATCCCCGGTCCAGGGAGGCTGCCACTCCCGGCTCGCGTCCGGGACATGATCGCCCGGAGGCTCGACCGGCTCAGCGACCGCGGCCAGGAGCTCGTCCAGGTCGCGGCGGTGATCGAACGCGAGTTCGAGTTCGCGCTGTTGCACCAGGCCTCCGGGCTCGATGAGCGACGCGCGGCCCAGGGGGTCGAGGAGCTCGTCCGCCGGCGTGTGTTGCGAGCGGCAGGGGAGCGCTTCGGTCTCATGCACGAGAGCGTTCGCGAGGTGGTCTGGGATCGGTTGTTGCCGCCACGACGGAGGCTGCTCCACCATCAGGTCGCCTCGGCGCTGGAAGGCCTCCACGGCGCCGACGTCGAGCCGTACTACGCCGCGCTGGCGACCCACTACGTGCAGGCCGAGGTGTGGCCCAAGGCCGTCCGCTACCTGGCCGGGGTCGCGGACCAGGCCGCGCGCAGCCATGCCCTGGAGGAGGCCGTGGCCGCCCGCCGGGCGGCGCTGGCCCACGCCGTCAACCTCCCCGAAGACGGCCGGGACGCCCTCATCGTGGACCTCGTGCTGCGCCAGGCCGCGTCGCTGAGCTTCCTGGGCAGGCTGCCCGAGAGCCTCGACCTCCTCATGCAGCACCGAGAGCGCGCCACCCGCCTGGCCGATTCAGCCCTCGCCGCCCGCTACCACTTCCGGGTCGGATATGTCCTGAGCTTCGTCGGCGACCACCACCGGGCCCTGGCCAGCCTCGAGCGCGCTCTGGACGAGGCGACGCGCGCCGGCGACGTGGCCCTCCAGGGCATGGCGCACTGCATGCTCGCGATCGAGGCCGCCTGGGCGGGACAGTATGCGCGTGGCGTGGACCAGGCCCAGCGGGCGATTACGCTGCTCGAGAGCCCGGCCGATCCGCGGTGGCTGGCGACCTCGTACTTCCATCTGGGCATCAACTGGTACCACGCCGGGGAGTTCGCCCGGGTGCTGGAGGCCGAAGGCCGAGCCTCGGCCATTGCCGAGACGCTCGGCGACCCGCGGCTCCAGAGCTGCGCGGCCTGGATGACCGGGATCGCCCACGGCATGCGCGGAGACTGGGGCGAAGGCCTCCGGGCCTGCGAGGGCGCCCTGGAGGTGGCGCCCGACCCGCTCAACCGCGCCGTCGCCCGCGCGTTCCTCGGCTACCTGTGGCTGGAGAAGGGGGATCCGGGGCGCGCGATCCCGCTGCTGGAGGAGTCAGTGCGCGAGCTGGCCCGCTTCGGGTTCCGCCAGTTCCACGGGCTCTTCACGGCCATCCTCGGCGAGGCCGAGCGCAGCGCCGGCCGGCTCGAGAAGGCGCGGGCGCTCGGCGAGCAAGGCCTCGCGCTCTCGCGCGACGCGGGATACCCGCACAGCCTCGGATACGCTGAGGGAAGCCTCGGCCGGACCGCGCTGGCGGCGGGGCCGCTCAGCGATGCCGCCAGCCACCTTCAACGGGCCCTCGAAATCTTCAGCGTGAGCGGCGCACGCTTCGAAGCCGCGCGCACGCGGCTCGACCTTGCCCATCTCGCGCACGCGCGCGGCGAGCTCTGCTCGGCCATCGCCCAGGCGTCCCAGGCGCGCCAGGAGTTCACCACCCTGAACGCCGCCGTGTGCATTGGCCGCGCCGAGGAGCTGCTCCGCCGCCTGGGCGAGCCCCCCGCCGAGTAGCCCGCTCGCTCAGCCGCGCCGCCCCCCCCAGCGCCGAGCCGGCGGAACGTCGAGATTCAGCGCTTGCCCGCTTCTCGTCGCAGCAGTTCGGCCACAACCTCACCGCGGTCGGTGACGCGGCCTCCTGGAGCCCGAACGGGACGATGGGGCGGGAGGGTCTGCGGGGACCTTCCCGCCCCACGCTCGACAGGCCTGCGCCTATCTCGGCGTCACGGTCAGGGACGCGGAGGTTCGTCTCGACCGGCGTCCCGTTCACCAGGGTCGTGGCGGTGATCGAATAGGTGCCCGGGCACGCCGCGCGCGGAACCCGGAACGGGAACGACACGCTCCGCACCGTACCCGGTGCCAGCGTGAACGGCGGGATCGTGAACATCACGGACCTCGGGCTAGCGCAGGCGCTGGGCACGGGTCCCGCGAGCGTGAACCTGACGACGACCGTTTGCGCGGTGCTGGCACAGGATCTCACCCTTGCGCTGACCCTCGTCAGCCCGCCCTGAGGAACCGTCGCGGGGTCCAGCGCGACCGAAACGTAGTGGCACGCCGCCGCCTGGACCTGGTAGCTGACCGACTGAGAGGTGGCGTTGCCGGCCAGGTCGACGGCCTGATACGCGGTCCGGCACTTCGGCATGCTCCAGCCGCCCTCGATCCACTCCCGCATCCGGTTGGTGGGATCGCTGGTCGAGCTCGGCCGATTCGCCGAGGCGCGCGAGGTGGCCGAGTGCGCGCTGGAAATAGCGCGGACACTTGATCACCCGCGCGCCCGCAGCTTCGCTGCCGCCACGCTCGGCTACCTGGAGCTCAAGATGGGAAAGCCCGACGTCGCGATCGCGCTGCTGCGGCCCGCGCTTGAGGCCATCCACGATCTCGACGCCGCGCTGTGGTTCCCCCACATCGCCGCGAGCCTCGGCTACGCCTATGCGCTGACGGGGCGAACCGGTCCCACCGTCCAGGCCCGCGCGCCGGGCGAAGGCGCGCATCTGGGGAGCGCGCGACGCGTTCTCCCAGCAGGCACGAGTCGGCACGATCGGCTCTTCCGCCGGAACGGGTGTGCGTCGCCGCGCGAAGGTCCGGCGCAGCGCCTCCACCAGGGTCGCCCGGTAGAACTCGAAGCGGCTCGCCAGATGATGCAGGTCGAAGAAGTCCTTGATCCGGCTGTTGCGGTCGCCGAGCACGACGATAGCTCCGCCGGCGAGGGATACCGTGCGCCTCGAGGTCGGCCGGCCTGACGACCCCGAGCCGGCGGATGACCCGGAGAGTCTGGCGCTCGGCATTGGACGCCATGACACGGGTAGGATGCAAAGTGTCGGGGGTTATGCGCAACCCCCAACGTTATGAATGCGTCTCGGTCGAGACACTTACCGCCCGCCCGTGACCTCCGCCAGCATCTGGAGTGATGTCCTGCTCGATGCGGCGGCCCGCGGAGGCCGTTTCCGGGCGTGGCGGGCCGATCACACGAGGCGGAATAACCCGCTTCGCCTGAGCGCCCGATCGAAGGTGGCGGTCTCCGAGCAGCCGGCCTGGCGGTTACGCCACCCAATGAGGTAGTCGGAGAAGTCTCCGGGGCCGTGGCGGTAGTCGGCAAGCGCACGCCGCGCCAGGTCCCTGTCCTCGATCACGAACTGCGCCGTGTCGAGGATCTTCTCCAGGGTCGTGACCACCGTGTCTCGATCGACACCGTATGCGTCGCGAAGAACCCAGACCAGCTCACACAGCACGATGGTATTGACCGCGCACCGATCACCCCGTCGAGTCGCCTCGGCGATGACGGCGTTGGCGCGACGGGACTGGGCCGGGTCGTCCTGGGTCAGATACCGGGCCAAGATGTTGGTGTCCAGCCCGATCACGACCGCTTGCCGTGGCTCCGGACGATCGCCGCCTCCATTTGCGCCAGGGTGACCGGCCTCCGGCCGGCTCGGTGCAGGAGGCCCTTCAGTTCGTCGACGCCGACGGTGCCGGGCCGCACCAGGACCCGACCATCATCGGCGATCACGAAGTCGAGCTGGTCGCCGGCCTTCACCTTGAGAAAGTCCCGGATCCGTTTGGGAATGGTCACCTGGCCCTTGCTGGTGATGGTACTGGTCGGCATCTCCTTACCTCCGGCCGCAATCCTTACTTGTGGTAAGGATAACACAACGTCCCGACCGCCTCCGGCCGTCGACCGAGGGCGTGGACACCGCGGACCACCCGCCGCGAGCCAGCCTGCACCCTGCTCGGCCGCGCCACCTGACCCAACCTCAGCGATAGCTGCCGTCGCTGACCCCCGGGCGCGGATCGATGGGCAGCGCGATCTGCTGCATCTGGTGCAGGCTCAGCGCCGCCACGGCGCTGAACTGGCTGCACTCGACGATATCCGGGGGGACGTACTTGCCGAGCTCGTGGCAGTAGACGGCGACCTCGGCCCTGTCGCGGCGGCGATAGAGGTGCGCATGCTTGCAGCCGTCGCAGAGGCTGCGACCGCTCGGGCGCGCCTGCCGGTAGGGCTCGGCGACGCTGTATGGATCGAAATCCTCGAACTCGAATCGGACCATCGGATCCTCCTGAGATCCTTCCCTATCTCGTCATGGCGACCTCCTTCCTGGGTCTCTCGACATCCCTCGCTCCAGCCGGTGGTCGGCGGTGAAAAAAACTGGTGGGCAGGGACGGGATTGAACCGCCGACACCAGGATTTTCAGTCC
>DASYUQ010000171.1 GCA_036001065.1 Candidatus Methylomirabilota bacterium | reverse complement strand
TGGTGGCCCCAACGGGATTCGAACCCGTGTTTCAGCCTTGAGAGGGCCGTGTCCTGGGCCTCTAGACGATGGGGCCAGCCGACGAGGCTGGCGAGAATGTGGCTGGGGGAGGAGGATTCGAACCCCCGCTACGTGGTCCAGAGCCACGCGTCCTACCGCTAGACGATCCCCCAACGCGTAACGCACCGCATTACAACACACGCTCCTGGTGAAGTCAACGAACCACCGTCTTCAGGGCGCGGCTGGGCCGGAAGCGCGGCACCTTGGCGGGCGGAATCTTGATCGTGCTGCCCGTCCGGGGGTTGCGGCCGTTCCGCGCCGCGCGCTTGCTGACGACGAAGGTGCCGAACCCGCTGATCGTGACCTTGCGCCCTTTGCGGAGCGAGTCCACGATCCCCGCCAGGAACGCACTCATCGCGCGCTCCGCCGCCGCTTTGGAACCCCCCGACGTCTTCGCCATGACGGCGACCAGCTCGGCCTTGGTCATCCCCTTCTCTACTACGCGCGTAGCCCCGATGCTGTCAATGAGCCGGCGACGCGGCGCACCGCCTCCAGGAACACATCGGGGGTGAAGGGTTTTTCGAGCACCGGCAGGCGCGCGCGCTTGAGAAAGGCCCACGCCTGCACGTTGGCCGTGTCGCCGGTGATGAACAGGAAGCGGCCGCCCAGGGCCTGGTCGGCCATGATCGCGCTGCGGTAGAACTCCTCGCCGCCCCCGTCCGGCATGCGCATGTCGGACACGACCAGGTCGTAGCGGCGCTGCCGCACGCGCTCGAGCCCCAGGCGACCGCCGGGGGCCACGTCGACGCGCCATCCGGTCTCGCGCAGGACGGTCACGACGAGATCGACGACGCCCGCCTCGTCATCCACCACGAGCGCGACCCGCCCGTCCCCGAAGAAAGCCGACCGCGCCGGCGCGCCCGGCGCGCGCGCCGCGGCCACGGGCGTGCCGACGGGCAACTCGAGGGCGAACGCGGTGTCGCCCGGCTCGCTCTCGACGCTCAGGCGACCGCCGTGCTCCTCGGCGATGCCGTACGACACGGAGAGGCCCAGGCCCGTGCCGACGCCGACTTCTTTCGTCGTGAAGAACGGCTCGAACACCCGAGGCAGGATGTCGGCCGGGATCCCCGGCCCGTTGTCCACGACATCGGCGCGCACCGTGCGGCCGCCCTGAACGACGCTGGTGCGGAAGACGATCCGGCCACCGCCATTGGGGGCCAGGGCCTGCTCCGCGTTCAGGAGCAGATTGAGGAACACCTGCTGCAGCTGCTGCGCGTCCGCCAGCACGGGCGGCAGGCCCCCGGCGAACTCCCGCTCCACCGCGATGCCGGACAGCGTGAGCTGGTTGAGCCGCAGCGCCAGCGCCTGATCGATCACCTGGTTCAGGTCCACGGGGGCGCGCTCGGGTGGGCGCTGCCGGGCGAAGTAGAGGAGGTTCTTCACGATCTTGCCCATGCGGTCGCCCTGCTCCACCATCAGCTCCACCGGGCGCCGCAGCACCTCGGGCGCGGCGCGGTTCAGCAGGAGCTGGCCGTATCCGATGATGACGCTGAGCGGGTTGTTCAGCTCGTGGGCGACGCCGGACACGAGCTGGCCCAGCGCCGACATCTTGGCCGCCTGGACGAGCTGGGCCTGCGTCTCCTTGAGGCGCGCGAGACTGTCGCGCGCGCTGGCGTAGAGGCGGGCGTTTTCGAACGCCAGCGTGGCCTGAGCGATGAACATGTCGACCACCTGACGCGTTTCCTCGGTGAACCGGATCGGCTCGGAGTGGCAGAGCACGAGAGCCGCGCGCAGCTCGTCGCCCGCGATGATCGGATAGCCCGCGAAGGCGCTGATGCCCCAGCGTCGCCACCAGGCGTGATCGTCGCGGGGCTCGTCGCCGAGCACGTCGTCAATGACAAGCGGCGCGCGATGGCGCGCGACCCACCCCACGCCGCCGAGCTCGTAGCCGACGACCGGCTGGGGGAAGTCCTCGGCGAGGCCCGGGGTGGAGCCGGCCTTCACGGCGAGGGTGCGGCGCTCGTCGTCGGCCAGCCAGAACAGCGCGTGCTTGACCCCGGTCAGGGAGGCGGCGGACTCCGCGATCATCCGCAGCAGCTCGTCGAGGTCGAGGGCGCTGGAGATGCGCTGGTTGATCGCCGCCAGGGCCCCGACCCGCTCGGCCTGCATCCGCTCCGCCTGATAGAGCGAGGCGTTGCGGATCGCGATCCCGGCGGAGGCGGCCAGCAGGCGGAGCGCCTCCTGTTCCTCCCCGTCCGGCGATCCCTCGGGAAGGATGTAATCGAGGATGCCGACGAACGTCTCGCCGACGATGATCGGCAGGCCGTAGTAGCTCGCCCCCGCCCGCTGCCGCCACCACTCCGGCGCGAGCGTCCGCGGGTGGTCGAGCGGATCCGGGATCAGCACCGGTCGTCGCTGCGTGAAGACCAGGCCGGGGAGGCCGGCGGCGGCCGGAAACTCGTCGGGAAACGCGCGCAGCTCGGGGCTGGAGTACGCCGCGAAGCGCAGCGTCTCCCGCTGGAGATCGAAGACGTGGACCGCCGCCAGGGCGCCGGGTCGCATGCCGGCGGCGGCTTCCACGATCCGCTGCATCACGTCGCTGGTGTCGAGCGACGAGGTGATGGACTGGGTCACCGTGGCCAGGTCGCGCAGGCGGGCGGCGCGGCGCACCGCTTCCGCGTAGGCGCGGGCGTTCTGCATGGCCAGCGCAGCCCGGCCCGCCAGCGACGTGATGAGCGCCTGGTCTTCGGCGGCCGCCAGCGCGCCCGAGCGCGCCCGCACCGTCAGCACGCCGAGGAGCGTTTCGCCCGACAGGAGCGGCACCGCGAGGATGGTCCCCAGCCCCGCCTCCCGCCACCATCCGAGCAGGCGCACGCGCGGGTCCTGGCCCGCGTCCGGCACGAAGACCGGCTCGCCGCGCTCGGCCGCGGCGCCGGTGATGCCCTCGCCGAACGCGAGCGTGGCCGGCATCTGCACGTCGGGCAGGTTGGCTTGCACGCTCCAGGCGCGCAGACGCAGCAAGCGCGCTCCGGGCTCGGCGGTCCAGAGGTGAACCACCGGCGCCTCCACCAGCCGCGCCGTGGCCTCGGCGATGCGGCGCAGGACATCGTCGAGGTCCAGCGACGCCGCGACCAGACGCTCCACCTCGGCCAGCTCCCGCAGCCGCTCGGCCCGCCGCGTCGCGTCGGCGTACAGGCGCGCGTTGTCGATGGCCAGCGCGGCCTGCTCGGCCAGGCGGGTGAGCGCCATCAGCTCGTCTTTGTCGACGGTGCGCTCGGCCCAGTAATGGACCACGAGAGCGCCGTGCACGCGTCCCTTCGACGCGAGGGGGGCGGCGGCGACCGCCCTGAATCCCTCCCGCTCGATCTGCGCGCGGCGCTCCGGCGTCACCCACAGCTGCGGGTCCTGGAGGATGTTCGGAGTGGCGATTGGGCGCGACTCCAGCACGACGCGGCTGATCGGTCCTCCTCCGACCGGGATGGTCCCGGCCGCCGTGTAGCGGTCGCTCAACCGGCCGGCGGCGCGCATGACCCGGAATTCGGGCGCCTGGCCGTCCCAGGAGACCACCAGGGCGGAGTCCGCGCCCATCACCTCCAGCGCCTTGTCGACGATGGTGTCGAGCACCTCGTTGAGATCGAGCGATGAGGTCAGTGAGCGGCCGATCGCTTCCAGCGCACGCACGAAGACGGCGCGCCGGATGCGCTCGGTCATGTCGGTCAGGAATCCCGCGGCCCCCGTCACGCGCCCGACTGCATCCCGCAGGGGGACGCAACGTGCCTCCACCCAGGCGTCCGGCGCGACCTGGGCCGTGAAGGTCGACTCGCTGGAGAGCGCGCGCCGCAGATACTGAGGAAAGGCGATCGCGTCGAGCATCGGGACGAGGCGGCGCAGATTGCGGCCGCGCGCACCCGCGCGGGCCAGGCCGGTCAGGCGTTCCATCGCCGCGTTCCAATGAACGACGTTCAGGTGGGAATCGACGACGACGAGGGCATCGTCCATCGTGTCGACGAGGCTGGTGAGGACATCGCCGCCCGGGAGCGGGGGGGGCGCCGCCGTCGCCGGGTGCGGCACGTCGGGGGCGCCGCGGCGTCCCGTCAGCGCTGCCCATGCCACGCCAAGGAAACGGCGCATAGCCCTAAAAGTATAAACTGACTGGCATCGCCCTTGCTGCCCGTCCTCCGAAGGAGGCTTCCGCGTGGCGGCGCAGCGACCCCCCGCTCTGCAAACGGTGCGAGTGCTCCTCGTCGAGGACGTCCCCGACATCCGCGAGGTGCTGACCGTCCTCCTCCGCTCCGAGGGGGCGGAGGTTGTCGCCACCGGGAGCGGCCGTGAGGCCGTCGACCTGGTCGGCCAGCGTGAGTTCGACATCGTGCTCAGCGATCTCGGGCTTCCCGACATCCCCGGGGACGTGCTCATCCGGCAGATCCGGGCGGGGTCGGCGAGACACACGCGCGTCGTGGTCATCACGGGCTACGGCGAGCCGTATGTCACCCGGGCCCGGCAGGCGGGCGCGGACGCCGTCTTCATCAAGCCCGTAGACTGGATGAACATCCTCGACTACCTGCGCCGGCGCAATCTAGCGGCCTCGGCATGACCGCCTCGAATCCTGCCGCGCCTTTAGGCAGGCGCATCGGCATCCGCGTCTCGGCACGCCCCTGTGTAATAATGTGCGCGGCCGAGATTCCGTCAAAGGAGCCGCGATGCGAGCTGCGCTGGATCCCGCGACGATCGTCCTGTTCGTGCTCGCCGCCACGCTCGCCGTCGTCGCGTATCTGAAAGACCCCGGGTTGCCCTGGATCGGGGCCCGAAACGGCTTCTCGATGCTCTGGTTCATCTTGCCCCGCCTGGTCCCGGCGATGCTCCTGGCCGGCCTGCTCCAAGTCCTGGTGCCGCAGGAGGTCGTCACGCGTTACTTCGGACGCGAGAGCGGGCTCCGGGCCATCCTCATCGCCTCCCTGGCCGGCGTGCTGACGCCTGGCGGCCCGATGGTGAGCGTGCCATTCATGGTCGCGCTCGCCAACTCAGGCATGGCCCTGCCGCCGCTGGTCGCCTACATGACCTCGTGGTCGCTCTTCGGCATGCAACGCATCATCGCCTGGGAGGCGCCGCTCATGGGCTGGCACTTCGTCGCCGTGCGCGTCATCCCGAGCCTCGCCTTTCCCGTCCTGGCCGGCTGGCTAGTCGCCGCCTTCTACTCCGACTGAGCGCGTGGATCGCTGAGCGATGGCCTGGCGCGACCTGCGCGAGTTCGTCGACCACCTCGACAAGCGCGGCCGCCTGCATCGGGTCACCGTCCCCGTCTCGCCCGATCTCGAGATCACCGAGATCACCGACCGCGTCTCCAAGGGGGCCGCTGACCGGAACGTGGCGCTGCTGCTCGAGCGGGTGGAGGGGTTCGACATGCCCGTGCTCGTCAACGCGTTCGGGTCGGCCGAGCGGATGGCGTGGGCACTCGGCCTCGAGCGGCTGGACGAGCTGGGCGAGCGCGCCGCCAAGCTCCTCGACCTCCGACTGCCGGGCACCTTCGCCGAGCGGTTGCGCAAGCTGGGATCCCTGATCGACGTCGTCAAGGCGGCGCCCCGGCGGGTCACCGATGCGCCCTGCCAGGAGGTGGTGGAAACGGCCAACCCCTCGCTGGCGGCCATTCCCGTGCTCCGCTGCTGGCCCGGCGACGCCGGGCGCTTCATCACGCTGCCCTGCGTGTTCACGCGCGATCCCGTCACGAGTGGCCGCAACGTCGGCATGTACCGCCTGCAAGTCTTCGACGACCGCACGCTCGGCATGCACTGGCAGACCCACAAGGGCTCGGCGGAGCACCACCGGCGCGCCGAAGAGGCGTCGGGAGCGGCGCGCATGGAGGTCGCCATCGCGCTGGGCGGCGATCCGGCGCTGATCTACGCGGCGTCGGCGCCGCTGCCGCCCGGGATCGACGAGGTGGTCTTCGCGGGCTGGCTGCGGGGCGGCGGCGTCGAGCTGGTGCGGTGCCGCACGGTCGACCTGGAGGTCCCGGCTCAGGCCGAGATCGTGCTGGAAGGCTACGTGGACCCGAGCGAGCGCCGCCGGGAAGGGCCGTTCGGCGATCACACCGGCTACTACTCGCTGGCGCGCGAGTATCCCGTCTTCCACCTCACCGCGCTCACCCACCGGAAGAACCCGATCTATCCGACCACCGTGGTGGGCCGCCCGCCCCAGGAAGACTACTGGCTCGGCAAGGCCACCGAGCGCATCTTCCTGCCCATCATCAAGCTGCTGCTGCCCGAGGTGGTGGACATGAACATGCCGGCCGAGGGCGTGTTTCACAACCTCGTGATCGTCTCCATCCGAAAGCGCTACCCGGGGCACGCGCGCAAGGTGATGTACGCGCTGTGGGGCCTCGGGCTCATGATGCTGGCCAAGACCATCGTGGTCGTGTCCGAGCGCGTGAACGTCCACGATCTCTCCGAGGTCGCCTGGCGCGCCACCGGCAACATCGACCCCAAGCGCGACGTGGTGCTCCTCGACGGCCCGATGGACGATCTCGACCACGCGGCCCTCCGCCACCGCTTCGGCGGCAAGATGGGCATCGACGCCACCGAGAAGACGGCGACGGACGGCATCGAGCAGCCCTGGCCCGACGAGATCGTGATGAGCGAGGAGATCCGGTCGCTCGTCGAGCGGCGCTGGAAGGACTACGGCCTCGATCCACGTTGAGCCAGCATCGGCCGTGAGCACGCTGCGCCACTTCGTCGACGCCATCAAGTTCGAGCACACCGTTTTCGCCCTGCCCTTCGCCTACGTCTCGATGGTGCTCGCCGCCGACGGCTGGCCGGGCTGGCGGGTCGCGCTGTGGGTGACGTTGGCCATGGCGGGAGCGCGCACGCTGGCCATGACGGTGAACCGCCTGGCCGATCGCGTGATCGACGCGCGGAACCCCCGGACGCGGGCGCGCCATCTCCCGGCTGGTCTCTTGACCGTGTCCGGCATGGCGGCCGTCGCCGCCGCCGCCGCCACGCTCCTCGTCGTCTCGGCGGCCATGCTCAACCCGCTCTGTCTCGTCCTGTCTCCCCTCGCCGTGCTCTTCCTCGTCGGCTACTCCTACACGAAGCGCTTCACCTGGCTCTCGCACTGGATCCTCGGGTTCACCGACGGCATCGCCGCCGCCGGCGGATGGATCGCCGTGCGGGCCGCCTTCGACCCGCCGGTCTTCCTCCTCTGGTTCGCTCTCACCGTGTGGATCGCTGGATTCGATCTCCTGTATGCGTGCCAGGACGTGGACTTCGACCGGGCGGAGGGCCTCCACTCGGTGCCCGCGCGCTTCGGCATCCCCGCCGCGCTCGTCACCGCCCGCGCGTGCCACGCGCTCACCGTGATGGCGTTCGTCGCGCTCGGCTGGACGATGGGGCTTGGACCGCTGTACTGGCTCGGCGTCCTGGCGGTGGCCGGCCTCTTCGTCTACGAGCACTCGCTGGTGTCGCCGCGCGACCTCTCCCGCCTCGACGGGGCCTTCTTCAACGTGAACGGCTACATCGCGCTGATCCTGCTCGCCGCCGTGCTCGGCGGGCGGTGGAGCTTCTAGTGGCCACGCCGGAGCTGGGCGCCGGGCCCGACAAGGCGCGCTTCGTGAGCGAGATGTTCTCGCGGATCGCGGGGCACTACGACCTCATGAACGGCGTCATGACCTTCGGCATGCATCACTCGTGGCGGCGGGCGACGGCGCGCGAGACGATCCCGATCCCGGATGGGCCCGCCCTCGACCTCGCCACCGGGACGGCCGACCTCGCCCTCGAGCTGGCCGAGCTGCACCCGCATCGCGCCATCGTCGGCGCCGACTTCTCGCTCGGAATGCTCAGCGTGGGCCGCGACAAGGTGCGGCGAGCGGCGGGGGCGCGGCGGATCCACCTGGCGGCGGCCGACGCGCTGGCGCTGCCGTTCGAGGACCGGAGCTTCGCGTGCGTGACCTCAGCCTTCCTGCTCCGGAACCTCGCCGATCTTCGCCAGGGCCTCGCCGAGATGAGGCGCGTCACGCGGCCGGGCGGCCGGGTCGTCGCCCTCGAGATCACCCAGGTGACGCTTCCCGGCTTCGCCCCCCTGTTCCGCTTCTACTTCCACCGCGTGGTGCCGAGCGTCGGCCGCCTCATCGCGCGCGACCGCGAGGCCTACACCTACCTGCCCCAGTCGGTCGACCGCTTCCTCTCCCCGCCCGAGCTGTCACGGCTCATGGCGGAGGTGGGACTCCGCGGCGTGCGTTATCGGCGGCTCGGGATGGGGTCGGTGACGATCCACACGGGGATCGCCTGAGAGACACAGGCCAGAGACACGATGACCCCGAGCGTGGGCCCGGGGTCACGATTGCATCAGGGAACGGGCGCCGGGGCGCCTACCACTCGGGGCTGGAGTACTCGTCGTAGACGCGCCGCACCACCCGGATCTCCCGGGCCCGGCCGTCTTTCACGTCCATGGTGACGATGTCACCCTCGTTGATCTCGCCGAGATCCTGGGTCCGGCCTTCCTCGGTGACGATCACGGTGCCCCCGCAGGCCAGATCCGTGCACACCTCTGCCTCGCCCTTCACCCGGAGGCGGCCGGCGGCCTTGTCCACGGCCACGACGATCAAGCGATCACGCTGGAGCGAATCGGTCAGGCTCATGAAAGGCCTCCTTTCCGATGCGCGTTCCTTATACCAGAGCCCCGGCGCGTCGGGCAAGTGGTAAATCCGTGCTACCATTTGCCCGACTCATGGAGCTTCAGCTTCGGACCCTCACGGGCCGGATCGCCGAGGTCTTCTACTCGATCCAGGGCGAGGGAGCCACGGCCGGCCTCCCCGCGGTGTTCGTCAGGCTGCAGGGCTGCTCGGTCGGCTGCCGCTGGTGCGATACCAAGTACTCCTGGGATCCCGAGGGGGGACGCTCCGGCGACGTGCCC
>DASYUQ010000170.1 GCA_036001065.1 Candidatus Methylomirabilota bacterium | reverse complement strand
ACCGCCAGCAGGCGACGCATCCGCTCGACGGCCGTGTCCGGATCGCGCAGGAGGGCGGCGCGGTCCATGAGCACGAACTGCTCACTCAGGTGCGCGATCGAGCGCGCGCTCTCGAGCCCGCCCACCATCCGGAAGTGGGCCTGGTGACCGTTGAGATAGGCCGCGAAGACGACGCCGGTCTTGTAGAAGCGCGTGGGATCGCCGAAGACGTGCCGGGACAACGGCAGCGTGGGGGTCAGCAGCGCGGCAAAGCGGGCCCGATCGCCGGCGTCGAGGGCGTGGAGCGCCGCCGAGGCCACCGGCGCGATGACGTCGAAGATGCCGAGGAGCGCGTCGCTGGCGCCGTGCTCGTCGCCGCCGATGGTAGTCGGATAGTCGAAGTCGTCCCCCGTGTACATGCGCACACCCCGGGGGAAGCGGCGGCGCATGGCGATCTCACGCGTCTGGTCGAGCAGCGAGATCTTCACGCCGTCGATCCGGGCGGCGTACTCCTGGACGATCGCCAGCAGCGTCTGGGCCGCCCGGTCCAGGTCGCGGGAGCCCCAGTAGCCGGCCAGCGCGGGGTCGAACATCTCGCCCAGCCAGTGGAGGATGACGGGCTCCCGGGCCTGGGCCAGGATCCGGCCGTAGACCTTCACATAGTCGTCGGGCCCCTTCGCGCAGGCGGCCAGCGCCCGGCTGGCCATCAGGATGATCCGCCCGCCCACCGACTCGATGTGGCCGCACTGCTCCTCGTAGGCCGCCTCCACGTCGGCGATCGTCACGCGGGGCGACGGCTCCAGCTGGTCGGTCCCGGCGCCGCTGGCGATGACGGCCCCGGGCATCGTCCGCGCCTCCGCCACCGAACGCGTGATCAGCTCCCTGGCGGTGGGCCAGTCGAATCCCATCCCGCGCTGCGAGGTGTCCATCGCCTCGGCGACGGCCAGACCGAGCGACCAGATGTGGCGCCGGTAGGCGAGCGTCGCCTCCCAGTCCAGACGGGCCTCCAGCCAGGGGCTGATGTCGGCCAGCGAGTCGGCGACGACGTGCACCGCGGCGTAGGCCACGCGGCTCCTGATCGGACCGGGGGGCGGGGTGACTGCCGCCTGGCCGGTCAGCGTGTACGGCGCGATCGTTCCGTCGGCGCGCGGCAGTGCCAGTGTGCGGGCCATGGCGTTCGCTCCCTCACGGCAAGGGTGAGGCCATTCTGCCCGGGGGCGGCGCGCGTGTCCAGGTTGTATAATCAAGCCCTTTCATCGGTCGCCCCGGGAGGCTAGCGATGGCGCAAAAGGCCGCCAAGGAGTACCGCACGAAGCACCTGCTCGACGAGAAGGACATCCCCCGCCGGTGGTACAACATCCAGGCCGATCTCAGGACGCCCGCGCCCGCCGTCCTTCATCCCGGGACCGGCAAGCCGATCGGACCTCAAGACCTGGCCCCGCTGTTCCCGATGGCGCTGATCCAGCAGGAGGTCAGCCGCGAGCGGTGGATCGAGATCCCCGACGAGATCCGGGACGTCTATCGGCTCTGGCGCCCCTCGCCGCTCTATCGCGCGCGGCGCCTGGAGCGGGCGCTGGGCACGCCCGCCCGCATCTACTACAAGTACGAGGGCGTGAGCCCCGCCGGCAGTCACAAGCCGAACACCGCGGTGGCCCAGGCCTACTACAACCGGAAGGAGGGCGTGGCGCGGATCGCCACCGAGACCGGCGCCGGGCAGTGGGGCTCGGCGCTGGCGATGGCCTGCAACTTCTTCGGCCTGCAGTGCAAGGTCTATATGGTCAAGGTCTCCTACCAGCAGAAGCCATACCGGCGCGTCATGATGGAGACCTGGGGCGCCCAGGTGGTCCCCAGCCCGAGCCCCGACACCCAGGCCGGCAAGAAGGTCCTCCAGCAGGATCCCGACTCTCCCGGCAGCCTGGGCATCGCCATCAGCGAGGCCGTGGAGGACGCCGCCACCCGCGACGACACGAAGTACTCGCTCGGCAGCGTGCTCAATCACGTCCTGATGCATCAGACGGTCATCGGATTGGAAGCGAAGAAACAACTCGACAAGGCGGACGACCAGGCCGATATCGTCATCGGCTGCGCCGGGGGCGGCTCCAACTTCGCCGGCCTCTCCTTCCCCTTCGCCGCCGACAAGCTCACCGGCAAGACCAAGAAGCTGCGCCTCATCGCCGTGGAGCCCTCGGCCTGCCCCAGCCTGACCAAGGGGAAGTACGCCTACGACTTCGGCGACGCCGTGGGGCTCACGCCGCTGGTGAAGATGCACACGCTCGGGCACTCGTTCGTGCCGCCGCCGCTGCACGCGGGCGGGCTCCGCTATCACGGCATGGCCCCGCTGGTGTGCAAGCTCTACGACGAGGGCGTGATCGAGGCGGTGGCGGTGCCCCAGGTCGCCACGTTCCAGGCCGCGCTGCAGTTCGCCCGCACCGAAGGCATCATCCCCGCCCCGGAGTCGGCCCACGCGATCCGGGTGGTGATCGACGAGGCGCTGCGCTGCAAGACGGAGGACAAGAAGCAGACGATCCTCTTCAACCTCTCCGGGCACGGCCACTTCGACCTGGGCGCCTACGACGCGTTCCTCGCCGGCAGACTTCAAGATTACGAGTACCCGGCGGCGAAGATCGACGCGGCGCTCAGGGGCTTGCCCAAGGTGCGGGGCTAGTGCCGTTCCAACTATTCGCGCCTAGGAAGGCACAGTGTACGTCGTTCGTGGACAGATTTAGTATCAACAAGTTGGAACGGCACTAGGAGGACGGCGATGAGCGTCGGACGCCGGGAGTTCTTGAGACTCGGCGCGGGGGCGACGGCCGCCGCCATCGTCGGCCGTCCCGCCGCGCTCGCCGCCCAGAGCAAGGGCAAGGTGCGCCTGGCCTACCTCCAGCTCGGCTGGGCGGCGACCGAGATCATCCACAAGGAAGATCTGCTGGGCAGGCGCGGCTGGTCCGCCGAGTACTCGGTGGTGGCCGGCGCGCCGGGGCCGCTGCTCAACCAGCTCGCCTCCAAGAACGTGGACGCCATCGACATGAGCTTCGCCCTGGCTGCCAAGGCCTTCGAGGACGGCCTGCCGCTCCGGGTCACGGGCGTCGCCACCGCGGTGCTGGGCGCCATCGTCGCCCGCAAGGACGCGGGCCTGGCCCGGGTGGAGGACCTCAAGGGGCGCAAGATCGCCGCCATCGTGGGCACATCGACGTTCTTCGACATCCGCGCGCTGACCCTGAAGGGATACGGAATAGATCTGTCAAAAGACACTCAGATCGTGACCGCCACCGCGCCGCCCGACATGGTGACGTTATTGGCCAAGAAGGAGGTCGACGCGATCATCGCCTGGCAGCCCATCACCGACTCGGTGGTGTTCCGCGGCGAGGGCGTTTATCTGGCCAAGCAGATCGACCTCTGGCGCAAGGCGACCGGGCGGACGTCCGGCTTCCCTGTCCACGTCTGCTACCTCGTTCACAACGAGTTCCTCCAGAAGCATCCCGCCATCGCGCGGGACCTGAACGAGGCCCAGAAGGACGCCGTGGACATCTGGTACGCCAGGCCCGAGCGGGCGATGGAGATCGTCGCCGAGGTCACCAGGCTGCCCCGCGACGTCATCCAGGTGGCTCACCGGGAGACCGTGCGCATGCTGCACGGTCTGCCCGAAGAGCAGGTGGAGACGCTGATCGCGCAGCTCAAGATCAACAAGGAGTTCGGTTTCCTCAAGTCCGACGTCTGGGACAACCCGGAGCGGATCCGCCGCGAATTTTTCTACCAGGGGTGAGCGCCAGGCGCTGGGCGGCCCGGCTCCACCTCCCCACGCTCGCCGTGGCGGCGGTCGTCTTCTCCGTGTGGACGCTCCTCTCGTGGCGGTACGGCGCCTACGTCCTGCCCTCGCCCCCGGCGGTCGCCCGGGGCTTCATCGAGATCCTCCTGAGCGGCGAGATCTGGACGCACACCGGGGCGTCGCTCTACCGGATCGCCGTCGGCTTCGGGGGCGCCGTGGGCGTCGCCGTCCTCCTCGGACTGGCCGCCTTCCTCTCCCGGGTGGCCCGTGACGTCGTCCGCGACGCCCTGGCCGTCCTCAACGCCACCTCGGTCTTCGTGTGGATCGTCATCTCCATCATCTGGTTCGGGCTCTCCAACTGGGCGCCCATCTTCACGACGTTCATGATCACGCTGCCGGTGGTGGCCGCGAACATCGTGGAGGGCGCGGACAACGTGGACCGGCGGCTGCTCGAGATGGGCGACGTCTACCGGCTCGGCGGTCGCGAGAAGTTCGTGGCGATCGTCATCCCCTCCACCCTGCCCTATCTGGTGGCGGGCATGAAGGTGGGCTTCGGTCTGGCCCTCAAGGTCTCGGTGGTGGCGGAGATCTTCGGCGTCACCTCCGGCATCGGCTACATCATGAACTACAGCCGTGAGATCCTGGCCACCCAGATGGTCTTCGTCTGGGCGCTGGTCATGATCCTGGTCATGATGGCGACGGACAAGCTCGTCTTCGACGCCGTCTCCCGGCGGGTCGCCCGATGGCGGTGAAGCTCGCCGTCGAGGGCCTGGGCAAGGACTTCCTCATCCCCGTCCTCGACCGGGTGTCGTTCACCGTGGAGGCGGGCGAGTTCCTCTGCCTGCTCGGACCCAACGGCTGCGGCAAGACGACGCTCCTGCGCATCATCGGCGGCCTCGAGCCCGCCACCCGCGGCCGCGTGCTGCTCGACGGCCAGCCGGTCGTCGCCGACCGGCGCCACGACCGCAAGGTCGGCGTGGTCTTCCAGGAGGACCGGCTGCTGCCCTGGATGAGCCTCCGCCAGAACGTGGCGCTGGTCCTCAAGCCGCTGGGCCTGTCGGCGCGCGAGCGCGAGACCGCGGCCACTCGCTATCTCCGCGTGGCGGGGCTGGCCGGCTTCGAAGACTACTACCCGAGCCGTGTCAGCGGCGGCATGCGCCAGCGGGCGGCCATCGCCCGGGCGCTCTCGGTCGAACCCGACGTCCTGCTGATGGACGAGCCCTTCGGCGCCCTCGACGCCCAGAACCGCCGCATCATGCAGAACGAGGTACGCCGCATCTGGCGGGAGACCGGCCGCACCATCCTCTTCGTGACCCACTCGATCGAGGAAGCCGTGGCCATCGGCACGACGCTGGTGATGCTGTCGGCGCGGCCGGCCCGCATCCGCGAGCTGATCAAGAACGACGGGCGCGTCGAGCGGGCCAAGCTGATCGACGATCTCAACACCCTGATCATGGAAGAAGTCGAGCGCCAGCAGGGCGCCTCTCCGGCCGGGAGGTAGGCCTCCTCGATGTCGGCTTGGCTCGTGCGGCGTCTGAGGCTCGGGTCCGGCCTGGTCCTGCTCACCTACCTGGCGACCCATCTGTCGAACCATGCCCTGGGGTTGATCTCGCTCCGCGCCATGGAGGCTGGACGCGGGTGGTTCCTGCTGCTCTACGACGTCGTCTTCATCCTGAACCGATACTTCGAGGCCGTCGGCGGCGCGATCTCCCGGGCCGGCGGTATCGCCAACCAGTTCACCGGCGATGGGGTGATGGCGCTCTTCGGCGTGGAGGCCGGTCCCGAAGAGGGGTGCCGCCAGGCCCTCGCCGCGGCAGGGGAGATCGTGGCCGGCCTGACCGTGCTGAACCGCCAGCTCGGCGAGGAGCTCCCGGCCCCGCTGCGGGTCGGGATCGGCATCCACGTGGGGTCGGTGATCGTCGGCCGGATGGGGTACGGCCCCGGCGTCTACCTCACCGCCGTCGGCGATACGGTGCACGTCGCCAGCCGTCTGGAGCAGCTCACCAAGGAGTACGGCTGCACGCTGGTGGTCTCCGAGCAGGTCGCTCTACGCGCGGGCGTGGACCCCCGCCCGTTCCCCCGCCACGAGCTGACGGTACGCAACCGCGCCGGTGTGTTGGCGGTGCACGTCATCGACGACGTCGGGCGCCTGGCGGGAACGGGCGGTATGCGACACGAACCCTCGATGCCGAGCCGAGGAGCGAGCACATGATCAAACCCTACACGGCCGTGGGCCTGATCCCCACCGTCCGCGGCATCCGCAAGCGCAAGGACATCAAGATCAACCTCGAGCATCTCTCGCACCTGGTCAAGGCCGCCGCGTGGCTCTCCAGCCTGGATCTGCCCGTGCGGCTCATCGCCTTCCCCGAGGGCGCGCTCCAGGGCTTCAACGACGAGGTGCTCGACCTCGACCACGTGCAATTCGCCCGCGAAGGCGCCATCGATATTCCGGGCGAGGAGACGGACTTCCTGGGCAAGATCGCCCGGGAGTACGACGCCTTCATCATGGCCCAGGCCAAGGCGCGGCATCCCGATCTCAAGGACCGCTTCTTCAACGTGGGCTTCATCATCGACCCCCAGGGCAAGGTGATCCTCAAGCATCACAAGGTCTCGCCGCTCTTCCCCGTCGAACACTCGGTCTGCCCGCACGACGTCTACGACTGGTGGGTCGAGAAGTACGGTCGGACGCTCGACGCGTTCTGGCCGGTCGCCGACACCGAGATCGGCCGGCTGGGAATCATGATGGCCAACGAGGGGTCCTATCCCGAGAACGCGCGGGCGCTGGCCCTGAACGGCGCCGAGGTTGTCTACCGCGCATCCTATCCCCACCCGGCCACCGGCAACGAGTTCTTCGAGATCCAGAGCCGGGCGCGGGCCCTCGACAACAACCTCTACATCGTCGCCCCCAACATGGGCACCTATTACCTCTTCGCCGAGGAGACGACGCCCATCGACACCTTCGGCGGACGCTCGTTCATCATCAACTACCGGGGCCAGATCGTGGGCCGGCAGGACTACGGGGCCGGCTCGACCTACGTGGGCGGCGTGATCGACATCGAGGCCCTGCGCGACCACCGCGCCCGCGCGCAGTGGGACAACTGGCTGAAGGACCTCCGGACCGAGCTCTATCAGATCCTGTACGAGACGCCGATCTACCCGAAGAACCTCTACCTCAAGCGGGCGCCCATGAAGCACGCCGAGTACGGCGAGAAGGTCATCAAGCGCCAGATCAAGCTGATGCACGACCGTGGCATCTGGAAGAAGCCGGAGCGGTGAGACCGCGGGCCGATGGCTCCCTCAGCCCTGCCGACCAGGCGGGGGGACCGCGCTCAGCGGTTTCCCCAGCTCGAACTCCTCGAGGGCCCGATCCAGAAACTCTTCGAACGGTCGCGCGGGCCAGGACGGAAGCGGCGCCCGCGATGAACGGTGTAACAAAAGGGGTGTAAAAGAGGCCGAGCTTACGACCTGGGCGCCGTCAGCGCGCGGATGAGGACCACCAGCGCGAGCGTCGCCGCCACGACGATCCAGATCGAGCCCCGCGGAAAGCGCAGCCGCTCGACGAGCGCCACGCCGATACCGCCGGCGACGATGACGGCGCCCGTCAGCACGAGCCCGGTCCGACTGCGTCGGGGGCGCACCGAGCGGCTCAGCCCAGCAGGGCCCGCGCGCCCGCGACGACGGCGGAGACGTCGCCGGCTTCGAGCGCCGACGGGTTGACGACCAGGGGGCGGGCGACGGCGCACCACGGTCGCCAGGCCAGCTTGGCGGCTTCGAACAGGATCAGCGAGGGGACGCCGACCGCGGCCGCGGCGTGGCTGATTCCCGAATCGTTGCCGAGGTAGGCGGCGGCGTGGGACAGCGCTCCGGCCAGGCGCGGCAGCGGCGGCTCATCGAGCCGGAGCGGCGTGCCGCCCAACTCGGACGCCAGCGTCGCGGCGGCGTCCCGATCGGCCGGCCCCGCGTGGATGACGACGCTGACGCGCCGCTCCTCGACGATGCCGGCCAGTGCGCGGGCGAATCCGGCGGTTGGCCAGCGCTTGTCGGGACCGCCGGCCCCGGGGTGAACCAGGAGGAGCGGCGTCGCGCCGTCCCACCCCGCCGCTCGCAACGCGCGGTGCCCGTCCGCCCGCAACGCCGGCGGGACGGCCAGCGCGCCGCACCAGTCCCCCGCCGGAGCGGCGACGGCCTGCAGTAGATGCTCCCAGACCGCCACCGTCCCGTCGCCCGCCGGAGCCGCCACGATCGCTCCCGGCGCGGTCTGCGCGAGCCGGCTGACGAACACGGGATCGCGGGCGCCGAACCAGCACACCACGCGCGACGCGGCCTGGAGCGCCTCCACCCGCGCGGGCCGGCCATCGTCGACGAAGAGCGTCTCCAGCCCGAGCGCATCGAACGACCGGTGGGCGTCGATGGCGCCCAACGCGGCCAGCAGCGAGCCGATCCACGGCTGGGCGGCCAGCACCACCGCGGCCGACGGCTGGGCGGCCTTCAGCGCGCGAAGCGCGGGAACGGCGAGCAGCACGTCGCCGAGCGCGCCGGGATGGATGACGAGCGTGGTCCGCCTCAGGGCCGGAGCAGGGCAAGAACCGGATCGTGGAGACGACCGTTCGTGGCCACCGCGGTGCCGGTGTAGATCGTGGAGCGGCCCTCGAAGTCCGTGAAGCGCCCGCCCGCCTCCTCGACGACGATCTTGCAGGGCGCCAGGTCCCAGGGTTTGAGATCCACCTCGGCGTAGATCTCCGCCTTGCCCTCGGCCAGGAGCGTGTAGCCGAGGTAGTCGCCGAAGCCGCGCTGGCGGTCGGTGGCGTCCACCAGCCGGACGAAGCCCTCCCAGTACCCGGACTGTCGCAGCAGGCTCAGCCCCGCATGCAGCAGGTGCGCGTCGGCGAGCCGGGCGATCTCGGACACGCGGATCGGCGCGCCGTTGAGCCACGCGCCCTCGCCGCGGCGGGCGGTGTAGAGATCACCGGTGACGGGGTTGTGAATGACGCCGGTCGTGATCTCCCCCTGCTCCTCGAGCGCGATCAGCGTCGCCCAGAAGGGGATGCGCCGGACGAAGTTCCGGGTGCCGTCGATGGGATCGATGATCCAGCGCCGGTCGCGCGGGCCCCGCGCGCCGAACTCCTCGCCGAGCACGCCGTACGAGGGAAACGCGCGCTCGAGGATCTCGACGATCACCCGCTCCGCTTCCCGGTCCGCCTGGGTGACCGGCGTCAGATCGGGCTTCATCGTCACCTCGAACCCGGTCCGGTAGTACTTGAGCGCGATCTCGCCCGCCGCCCGCGCCGCCTCCACCGCCGCCTCCAGCGCCCGATCGGCCATCAGCGCTCCTCCGCCGGGAAGGGCTCGCCGCGCTCCTCCAGCACCCGCGCGTAGACATCCAGCGCCTCCACCACCACCGGCATCCCCCCGTAGGTGACCTGCTGGAAGATGGTCTCGGCCACCTCCGGGCGCGTGGCGCCGACGTTGAGCGCCGCGTGGATGTGGGCGTGCAGCTCCCGCGGCCGGTGCAGCGCCGTCAGCGACGCCACCGCGCACAGCTCGCGCTGCTTTTGCGAAAGCACCTCGCGGCTGTAAAGCTTGCCCGTGAAGAACATCGACAGCTCGCGGGCCAGCGTCCGGTCGAACCGCTTCCACGTCTCGAAGCCCACGCCGCTCTTGAGCGAGTGGAAGAGCATGCGGGCCGTGCGCTTCGTGCGTTCCCTCAGCTCCGCGTCGTCGGTCATAGGCGCTCCCAAATACGCACCAGCGCGTCCGGGTCCGAGAGCATCGGCCCGTGCGCGGTGTCGATGCGCGCCCCCTCCAGCGCCTGCTCGACCAGCGCGGCGCCCGGCAGCTTCGCGACCTCGACCTCGGGTCCCCCGCCCAGCAGCGCGCCGGCGGCGGCGTTGAGCGTGGCCTGTCCGTCGGAATTGGCGGTCACGATGCCGGCCGCGGCCTGCTCGAGGAGGGCGCGCACGCCGTCGGACGTCGCCATGGGACGATCATCTCACGGCTACGGCCCCGACCAGTCGAAACGTCCGTACTCGGCGCTCCGGCCGGAAAGATTCCAGTTGCGGCCGTGGTCGCGGAACCGGCTCGTGGTGCCGTGGGCGACGACCACGTCCGGCGCCATCCAGTAACGCGTGTTGGTGAGGCGGACGAGCCCATCGCCGGCCAGGCCCGGCTCGGCCTCGATGCTTCCCTCGAGGATCCGGGGGACCTCGAACCGCCACGCCCGCTCCGACGCGGTGTACCGGATCGGCACGATGCGCGGCTCGAGCACGCGCGCGACCATGAGCGCGGTCCAGCCGATGGGGCCGCCGGCCTGCCCGCCCAGCACCCGGCCCAGGGCGTCGAGCTGGGCCGGGCTCGCGCGCTCGTCGAAATAGAACGCCTCCGTCCAGTTGCCCTCCTCCATGCGACCCGGTACCTCCAGCACCATCACCGCGTTGAGGCCGTCGACGGTGACCTCGCCGATCCGGCCTTCGCGCACGTGGTAGCCGAACCACGAGTAGCAGGCGCCGTGGGTCGGACGGGCCTTGCCCAGCGACGGCACGCAGGGGCAGAAGACGTCGCAGTTGCAGGAGATGACGAAGTCGCCGGCCAGGCGCCAGGGGGTGGTCATGGTACTCTCCAGAAGCCGGCTCACGATAGCCCAGGAACGGGGACGAGACAAATGCTGAACCCGCACATCTTCCGCGCCTACGACGTCCGCGGGCGCCTCGACAGCGACATCAAGCCCGCGGTGTTTCGCGAGGTCGGCCGGGCCTACGGCACGCTCCTCCGCCGCCGACGCGGGCGCACGATCGCGGTGGGCCAGGACAATCGGTCGTCCTCGGGGGAGCTGAAGGCCGGCTTCGTCGAGGGCGTGCGCGCCGCCGGCGTGAACGTGGTCGACGTCGGGCTGGTCACCACTCCCATCCTCTACTTCGCCACCGCCCACTGGAAGCTCGACGGCGGCGCCAACATCACGGGCAGCCACAACCCCATCGAGTACAACGGCGTCAAGATGGTCTGGGCCGGCGCCGCGCCGCTCTCCGAGGACGAGATCCAGACGCTCCGCAAGATGGTGGAGACGGGGGACTATGACAGCGGCCAGGGAACGCTGGAGGCGCGCAGCCCGCGCGACGACTACTTCGCCACCGTGCAACGCCTGGTGCGGCTGGCCCGGCCGCTCCGCGTGGTGGCCGATGCCGGCAACGGAGTGGCAGGCCTCTACGCGCCCGATCTGCTGCGCCGGATTGGCTGCGAAGTCATCGAGCTGCACTGTGAATCGGACGGACGCTTCCCGAACCACCTGCCCGATCCGGAAGACCCCAAGAACGTGGTGGACCTCCAGGCCCGGGTGGTGGAGGTGGGCGCGGACCTCGGGGTCGCTTACGACGGCGACGCCGACCGCGTGGGCATCATCGATGAGCGGGGCCAGCGGCACGAGGCAGACCTGGTGCTGGTCCTGCTCGCGCGCGATCTCCTGGCCCGGCGCCCCGGCGAGAAGATCGTCTTCGACGTCAAGTCGTCCCAGCTGCTGGTGGACGAGATCCGTGCGCGCGGCGGCGTGCCCGTGATGTGGAAGACCGGCCACTCGCACCTCAAGCGCAAGATGCGCGAGGACGGGATCCTGCTGGGGGGCGAGGTGAGCGGGCACATGTTCTTCGCCGAGAACTACTACGGCGTGGACGACGGCATCCTGGCCTCGTGCAAGATCATCGAGATCGCCGCCCGGAGCGCGGAGCCGTTGTCGCGCCTCTTCGCCTCGGTGCCGCACCTGCACGCCACCCCCGAGCTGAAAGCGATGTGTCCCGACGCCGAGAAGTTCCGCGTGATCGACGAGCTGGCCCGCGAGCTCCGGCAGCGCTACCCGACGATCGACATCGACGGCGCCCGCGTGCTCTTCCCGGGCGGCGGCTGGGGTCTGGTGCGGGCGTCCAACACGAGCCCCTGCCTCACCCTGCGCTTCGAGGCCCGGACCGAGCGCGAGATCGACGAGATGAAGCGCGTCATCTACGACGCGCTCCGCCGCTACCCGTTCATCACCCTGCCCGACTAGTG